>DASUPZ010000168.1:0-9931 GCA_036280855.1 Pyrinomonadaceae bacterium
TCTATTTTTGAAACGTGAGACGAAGTGCGTGAGCTTCCCAGTCGAGCCACGCCGGCTCACACCTGTGCGTATTTCAGCGGCTTGAGTGCGATATGCGAGCAGTGCAAGACCCGCAGCCGCAGCCCATGCAGGACTCTGAATGTCTTCGACCAGACCGCCGAAGCGATCTCGTTCGGGATAACCGATCCGCACGGGCGCATCGAACACCTGCTCGGCGATCTCAGTCATGCCGTGAAGCAGTGCGCCGCCTCCGGTTAAGACGACGCCACTCGAGAGTTGCCGTTCCCAACCCGACTCTTTGATCTCATCGGCGACGTGCATCAACACTTCTTCAGCGCGAGGTTGAAGTATGTCGCAGAGGATCTGTCGCGAGAGTTGGCGTGGTGGACGTCCGCCGACTGACGGGACATCGACGAGCTCGCCACGTTCCATCTCGCTCAACGAACTACTGCACGCGCAGCCGACTGTTCGCTTGATCTTCTCGGCTTCGGGAATCGGAGTTCGCAAGCCGAAAGCGATGTCGTTAGTGAAATGCGAACCACCGAGCGGGAAAACCGCTGTGTGCTGAACGGCCCCACGCTGGTAGATGATCAGTCCGGTTGTCTCGGCGCCCACGTCTACGAGTGCGGCGCCAAACTCTTTATCATCTTCAGTTAGCGTCGCTTCGGCCGCGGCCAGTTGCTCGAGAACCATGTCCGCAACGACAAGTCCCGCACGGTTCACGGCGTTGATGGCGTTCTGCCGTGCGGTGACTGGACTGGTCACGATGTGAACTTTCACCGCGAGACGCGCGCCGATCATTCCTACCGGATCGTTGATGCCGTCCTGATCGTCGACGATGAATTCCTGCGGCAGGCGATCGACGATCTCGCGACCCGCAGGCAGTTGAATTGCGCACGCTGAATCGATCGCGCGTCGCACATCTTCCGCGACGATCTCACGATCGCGACCCGAGACAGCGACGATTGCCTGGCCGTTGAAACCGAGAATGTGTGAACCTGCGAGATTGATGGTTACCTCTTCCGCTTCGAGCCCGCTCATGCGCTCGGCTTCTTCGACTGCTTTCTTGATCGCGTCGACCGCGGCGTCAGGATTGACGATCACACCCTTGCGCAATCCACGCGCTTCAGCCTCACCGATGCCGACAACTTCAAGCAATCCACCTTCACCGGCTTCGCCGGCGATACACGTCACCTTACTCGTCCCAATGTCGAGGCCGATCGTGTGCTGTGTACGCTTAGCCATGTCGGGTTAACTACGAACCACAGATCGTTCCGAAGATCCGTCTAATCTGTGTTACTCGTTCTTCCCTTCTGCAACTGTCTGGTTGCCGGTTACCAATCCAACGATTGCTCGCTTGCCTTGCGTGAGATCGATGTAGCTGATCAGTGGTCCACGTGATGTTTGACGTTGAGCATCGAGCACGGAAAGCGCCTTGCTGAGTCGAGCGCCCTGGTCCTGTGCGCCGAGCCGAACTTCGATCTGCGAATCGTCACCCGCGAGCTGCACTCGCACGTCACGAAGGTCGTGCAGGTTCACTTCACTCACGCGCTCCGACAACGATTGCGCTTCCCACTCACGTTGCAACTCGAGAAACTTGCCGACCCGATCGCGATTTTCCGCACGTGCTGCGTTCGAGTTTTCCTCGTTCCAACCACGCAGGAAGAACGCCGGCATCTGATCCGTCGGCGACATCTCGTCAAGATAAACAGCATCGTCGTCAACCCAGATGAATCGTCCCGCCGCGTTGCGCACAACCGCGCGCGGCACACGCTCAGTGACGCGAACGCGAATGCCGTCCGGCAAAACACGCGTAACTACTGCCGAGCGGACCCACGGCAAACGCTCGAGATGTTCGCTCAACTTCTGTAGATCAGCTCGCCACACGCCGGTTTGACTAACATCCCGGCGCACGACGTTTTCAATGTCGTCAACAGAAGCACGCGAGGCGCCGCGTGTCTCAACAGTTCGAATCTCGAAGAAACTAGCCGAAGCAGCAGCGCGATATCCCACAAACGCGATCAGGCAGATGATCGCGATCACGCCGATTCTCAAGGCGAGCGGCACGTAACCCAGCAAAGACTTGAGCCGTCCGCCAATCGACTCAGCCGGCGCACGCTTAGCAGGCCGCTGACCCACGCCGCTGCGTGCTTTGCCAATTCCACTTCGATTTCCGACTTTCTGTGCCACGATCGGGTCTCTCAATCCTTACTGCTCCTTTCCGCGGATCGCCAAAGTTCAACTTCGTATTCCAACTCAATTCCCTGCTCGCGCTTCACACGCTCTCGAATCTCTTCCGCGAGCGAGAGCGCATCTTCGGCGCGCGCATTCTCACCTTCAGTAACGATAAAGTTCGCATGCACAGGCGACACAACAGCACTTCCGCGACGCTCACCTTTCATTCCCATGTCGTCGATGATCTTGCCCGTTCCGACCGTGCTCGCCGGCGGGTTCTTGAAAAAACAACCAGCGGAGCGCGAGCCGTGCGGCTGCGTCGCGAGACGCTTGCTCTTCGCTTCATCCATGCGCGTCTTGATGCGTTCGGGATCGTCCTTTTGCAAACGTAGCGTCGCCCCCAGCAGCAGTTCTCCTTCCTGAAACGAAGTGTGCCGGTAGTTCCACTGAATGTTTTTCCCGGGAACCTCAACCACTTTTCCCTCGCGCGCAACGCGGACGCTTTCAGTCACGGTGCCGATCTCGTGACCGTAAGCACCGGCATTCATCCAGAGTGCGCCGCCTACGGTGCCGGGAATGCCGCCGAGACCTTCGATTCCCGATAACCCGCTGCGCGCGACGTCGATGCATAACCGCGGCAACGAATATCCCGCACTGACAGAAACCAGGTCACCCTCGATACGAACCTCGCCTTTCATGTTGCTCAAATTGAGAACCACGTAGTGATGCTCTCCATCGTCAGCCAAAACGTTGCTGCCCGAACCGAGCGGCCGCCAGCCGATGCCTGCCTGGTCCAACTCATAAACAATCGCCGCCGCCTGCTCTTCAGTGTCCGGAGCGATGACCCAATCGATCGCGCCGCCGACACGCAAACTGGTCAACTCCGCAAAACGTTTTCCACGCTCCGCACGCACTCCGAGTCGCGCCGCGATCTCTTCAATTGCCCTATCTCGTTGTTCGAGATCCGTATTCATCCGTTCAATCCGTGGCTAACTGTTCCCTCATCAAAAACAACAATTGATCACTTACGCGGTTGACCGTCCCGGCGCCGAGCGTCAACACCAGATCGCCGGGTTGCACGTGTTCGCGCAACGTGGCGGCGGCGTTGTCGAGTGCGCCGATGTAGTTGACGTCCTTGTGCCCGAAACGCTTGATCGCCGCAGTCAGGGCTTCGGAATTTACGCCGTCGATCGGATCCTCACTCGCGGCGTAAATGTCGGTGATATACAACACGTCGGCGTTGTTGAATGAACGCGCAAACTCCTGCATAAGATCGTGAGTTCGCGTGTAGCGATGCGGCTGAAACAACACGACGATGCGACGGCCGCCGGAACCGAGCTTCGCGGCAGCGAGTGTTGCCCTGATCTCTGTCGGATGATGTCCGTAATCATCGACGACGAGGACGCCGTTAACCTCGCCCTTCGCCTGGAACCTGCGGCCCGCGCCGGTGAAGCTGTGAAGTCCTTCGACGATCTTTTCAAACGACACTTCCAACTCAAACCCAACCGCAACCGCCGCAAGCGCGTTGTAGACGTTGTGAACGCCAGGCACGCGAAGGATCATCTCGCCAATCACGTCCGTACCACGCCACACCATGAACGACGATCCGAAATTGTTGTCGTGACGAATGCCATGCGCCGAAACGTCGGCTTGCGCGCTCAAGCCGTAGGTCAGACGACGGCGTTCGAGTAAAGGAATGATCGCCTGCACGTTCGGATCGTCGAGACATAAAACCGATGAACCGTAGAACGGGACTTTATTCACGAAATTCGCGAAGCACGTACGCACGTCGTCCATGTCGTGGTAGTAGTCCATGTGTTCGCGATCGATGTTTGTGACTACGGCAATCGTCGGCGTCAACATCAGAAACGAGCGATCGCTTTCATCGGCTTCGACCACCATCAGATCGCTCGTTCCGAGATGCGCGTTCGATCCAAACGCGCCCACCACGCCGCCGACGACCATCGTCGGATCAAGCCCGGCATGGCCCAGGACGGTTGCGACCATCGACGTGGTCGTGGTCTTGCCATGCGAACCCGCAACGGCGACCGTGTGCGGCTTGAGTCGCATCAATTCGGCCAGCATTTCGGCGCGCGGAATAACCGGGATTGACCTTCGGTTAGCTTCGAGCACCTCGGGGTTATCGTCGCGCACGGCAGTCGAACGCACGACGACGTGCGGGTGACCCACGTTCTCCGCGGAGTGTCCTTCAAAGATCTCAACACCCATCTGTTGCAACCGGTCCGTAACCATCGATCGCTTCAAATCCGATCCTGAAACGCGAAAACCGAGATTGACCAGCACCTCCGCAATGCCGGACATCCCGATCCCGCCAATCCCTACAAAATGAACATGTTGAATTCTTCTAAACATTAATCGTTGTCTAAATCTGAAATCGTGTTTTTAAAATCCGCGTCATCCGCGGCTAAGTTCTTCGATCATATCCACAGCCGCAGCAGCAGCATCACCATGCGCCAACTTCCGGCTCGCCTCTTCCATTGAATCGATTTCTCCCGGTGCGCCTACAAGCTTTTCAATCTCGGCCGCCAATCGTTCCCCCGAGAGATCCTTCTGCAAAATCATCCGCGCAGCACCCGCAACTTCCAACGCCTCCGCGTTCTTCCGCTGGTGATCGTCAGCCGCAAACGGGAACGGAACCATGATCGACGCCTTGCCCGCTGCGATCAACTCCGCCGTCGTCGTAGCACCGGCGCGGCAAAGCACGAGATCCGCCGCAGCGAAATCTGCCATCATGTTGTCAATGTAGCTGCGAACGTCAGCACGCTCGCCCCAACCAGCCGCCTCGTAAGCGGCTTTCACTTTTTCAAGATCCGCCGTTCCGGTCTGGTGCTTGATCCGAAGCTCAACCGGCAACTCTTTCAAACGCGGCAACGCGGCCATCATCGCCTCGTTAATCGCTCGCGCACCCTGCGAACCTCCAAACACGAGCAACGAAAACTTCCCCGGCTCGCGTCGCTTTGCAGGGATTTCAAAAAACTCTCGCCTGACCGGATTGCCTGTCACTTTCG
Organism: Pyrinomonadaceae bacterium; assembly: GCA_036280855.1. Classification (GTDB taxonomy): domain Bacteria; phylum Acidobacteriota; class Blastocatellia; order Pyrinomonadales; family Pyrinomonadaceae; genus PSRF01. The sequence continues at coordinate 5,205 of DASUPZ010000168.1, forward strand.
CTTTCCCGCGAAAGTAAGGCAGCGCCTGTTCGAACGAGACAGCCGCACGATCCACAAAACGCGCGAGCACGCGGTTGGTCCAACCCGGGAGGGCGTTCGACTCCATCACGAGGGTCGGCCGCTTCGTCAGCGCGGCAGTCAGCACAACCGGACCGGAAACATAACCGCCTGCACCGACAACTACGTCCGGCTGAAACTGTCGCATCAGTCGTTGCGCCGAAATAAAACTCTTCGGCAACACCGCGACGCCTTTTACTCGCGCGCCGAGACTCACATTCTTCAGCCCGGCACTTTCAATGAGCGACAACTCAAAACCTGCCTGCGGTACGAGCCGTGTTTCCAGTCCACGTGAAGTGCCGACGAACTGCACTTTCGAATTCGCATCGCGCCGCATGATCTCCTGGGCCACCGCGATCCCCGGATAGATGTGTCCGCCAGTGCCGCCGGCAGCGATCAGTACTTTCATTGCCAATTTTTAATTGCCGATTGATGTTCTAAACGCCCCTCGTACTTCTTCTTCAAATTGGAAATCGGCAATCGAAAATCGGCAATGTTTCCGCTCGCGTGTTGTGAAACGTTCAGCAAAATGCCAACGGCTGCAAGCGTCGGCACAAGGGACGATCCGCCGTAAGAAATGAACGGCAGCGGTATTCCTTTTGTCGGCACGAGCGAGAGCACGACACTGATGTTAAAGAGCGCCTGGGCGACGATGCTCGTCACGATTCCCAAACTCAGCAACATTCCAAACCGGTCGGGCGCAAGCAACGCGGTGCGAATTCCACGCCAGAGAAAGAGCGCAAACACGAGCACGATCGTCAACGCGCCGACGAGTCCAAGCTCCTCGCTAACTACGGCGAAGATAAAATCCGAATGCGCAAACGGAAGAAACAGCATCTTCTGTTTGCCCTGTGCGAATCCGAGACCGTCGATTCCACCCGATCCGATTGCGATCAGCGATTGGACCACCTGAAAACCTGCGCCCTGCGGATCGGCCCACGGATCGAGAAACGTCACCAGCCGTTTCATACGAAAGGGCACGAAGATCAACAACCCCGCGGCAACCACCAACGCAGGCGCCGCCGCCATCGCAAGGTGGAGCACACGCGCGCCCGCGATGTAAATCACGATCACGAAAATAAACACGAGCATCATCGCCGTGCCGAAGTCGGGTTCGATCACGATGAGTGCCGCAAGCCAGCCGGTGACGAGGCCGCACGGAAGAAACGTTCGCCAGAAGTCGCCTTCTTCACCCGCTCGCTTCTCGAGGAAGTAAGCAAGGAAAAGTATGAGGGCGAGTTTTGAGACCTCCGAGGGTTGAAGTGAGAAGCCCGGAAACTTCAACCAGCGATGTGCGCCGTTGGTCGCACTGAACGCAAATACGCCGAATAGCCCGATCGTGCAGAGCAGCAGCAGGCCATAGATGATGCGCCGGTTCTTTAGTAGTTGATAGTTGAACTGCATCATCAGCAACATCACAACGAACCCGATCACAACGAACACGCCCTGCTTGAGCACGTAGTGAAACTGATTTCCGTTCTCTTTTTGCGCGATCAGGGCCGAGGCGCTGTAGACCATCACGACGCCGAACAGCGCAAGGCCGACGGTCGCCGCGAAAAGCCATTTGTCTGGTGCTAGTTTCCGAGCCATGTTTCGTGCGCGCTTTGCGCCGGACCAAAGCGGCGACAAGTCGCCGCACTCCAAGGAGGCGCTCGCAGCTAAGAGAGCGCCAGGACCTCAGCTTTAAAAACTTTCCCGCGGTGTTCGAAACTGTCGAACATATCGAAACTGGCGCATGCCGGCGCCAGCAAAACCACGTCGCCTCTTTCAGCCGCTTTGAATGAACGCGCAACCGCGTCTTTCATATCCGATCCGCGTTCAAATGGTGCGCAATTCCCCAGCTCAGCGGCGATCGTATCCGCGTCTTCACCAATCAACACGAGCTTTCTGACCTTCTCGTGCACCAACGATTCGAGTGGTGCGTACGGAGCTTTCTTGCCTCGCCCGCCCAGAATCAACACGACTTTTCCCGGCTCGTGCGCAAATGCTTCGAGCGCTTTCAACGTCGCATCGACGCTCGTGGCTTTCGAGTCGTTGTAAAACTTCACGCCTTCAATCTCGGCGACAAACTCGAGCCGGTGCTCGACCGGATCAAACCGCCGCGCTGCTCTGTTCATCGATTCAACACCCGCGCCAGCCGCAAGTCCTGCTGCAAACGCGGCGGCTACGTTCTCGACGTTGTGAAGACCACGAAGCTTCATCTCATCGACGCGAAGCAACACCTCTCCGCGATAAACCAGCTCACGACCACGCAGAAACACGCCGTTGTCGAGCTCTTTCTTGACGCTGAAGTCCATCACGCGCGCGCGCAATCCCCCGCCCCATGACGACACGGTGGGATCGTCAGCATTGAGCACCGCGACATCTTCAGCCGTCTGGTTCATAAAGATGCGATGCTTCGCAGCCGCGTAGTCGTTGAATGTTTCGTATCGATCCATGTGATTCGGCGTCACGTTCAGCACAACTGCAATCGACGGATGAAACGTTTTGATCGTCTCCAACTGAAAACTCGAAAGCTCTGCAACCGTCCAACCGTCGTCTCGCGAACTTTCAATCATCGAGATCAACGGCTTGCCGATGTTCCCACCCACCTGCACGTTCATTCCCGCTTCGCGAAGCAACTCGCCGATGAGCGACGTTGTCGTCGTCTTGCCGTTGCTGCCGGTAATCGCGACGATGCGTCCTTTTAAATAGCGCGCGGCGAGTTCGACTTCGCCGATGACTTCCGCCCCTGCACGTTCGGCGTAACGAATCGGAATGATCGTTGCCGGAACACCCGGACTAACGACTACGAGATCGATTTGGTCCAACAACCAGCTCGGCGGTTCGCCCGGCAACAAGCCCACGCCTGACTGTTTCAACGCGAGCGCGTCTTCAGTCCACTTTTCAATCGGCTTCTGATCGTTGAGAGCAACTGTTGCGCCCTGCTCGATTAGAAATTTCGCCGCAGCAATCCCGCTGCGCGCCGCGCCGACGATCAGAACTTTCTTCCCATTGAGAACCACTATCGCAACTTCAGCGTCGATAAACTCAGCAACGCAAACAGAATCGCCAAAATCAAAAACCGGAAAACAATCTTCGACTCTTTCCAGTCCTGCATCTCGAAGTGATGGTGCAGCGGCGTCATCCTGAACAGCCGGCGACCTGTGCCCGTCGTGCGCTTCGTCATCTTGAACACGCCGACCTGCAACATCACGGAAAGCGCTTCGATCACAAACACGCCACCCACCATCAACAACATGAACTCCTGCTTCGTCAGCACTGCAACCGTCCCCATTGCCCCCCCGATGGCGAGGCTGCCGACGTCTCCCATAAACACTTGGGCAGGCGGCGCGTTGTACCAGAGAAATCCGAGACTTGCCCCGGCCATCGCTCCACAAAACACCGTCAACTCCGCCGCTTCCGGACGGTGTGTCAGTTCAAGATACCCCGCCCAACGCGCGTCGCTGCTGAGATAAGTAAAACCTGTCAGCGCACTCATCGCGATGAACGTCACGCTGATCGCTAAACCATCGAGCCCGTCGGTAAGATTCACCGCGTTCGAAGATCCAAGCAGCACGACCACGATCAGCAGCAGGTATAAATAAGGACCGATAAAACTTTTGTTTGGATCGGCAGTCGCTTTGATGAACGGAATGCTCAGGTTCCATGAATAACCAGTGCCGCCGATGAATCTCGTCGAGGTGAAGAGCACTGCCCAAACACCGACCGCGATCAACAACTGCGCCAGCAACTTCTGCCGTCCAGTCAATCCGAGGCTTCGCTGTTTCGCCATCTTCGAATAGTCGTCAACGAAGCCGACTGCGGCGAACAGGAGGGTTGCGATCATCGCGGTCCAGACATAGACACTGGAGAGTCGCGCCCACAGCAAAGTTGAAATCAGGACCGAGCCGACGATCAGCACACCGCCCATCGTGGGCGTGCCCCGTTTGACCATGTGCGCCTGGGGACCTTCTTCACGAATCTGCTGGCCCACGTTCCATTTCTTCAGGGCTTCGATGAGCTTGCCGCCGAAGAAGAGCGAGATCAGAAGTGCCGTGATCGTGGCGTATGCGGTGCGAAACGTGACGTACTGGAAAACGTTGAGAGCCTTTACGAAGTACCAATCCTTGTCGCGGAAGTTGGCGTAGAGGAGTTCGTAAAGGAAGTAGTAGATCATCTTTTTATAGACAGGATTAGAAATGATTTACATGTAAATCCTGATAATCATGTAATCCTGTCAAGCTAACGTTGGGAAGCGGTCGCGCATGGCTTTTACTATCTTGTCGGTAGCCACTCCGCGCGAGCCCTTCACTAAAATCAAATCGCCTTCTTTCACTTCGTTCACCAGCGCCGCCGCTGCTTCATCCGAAGAGTCAAAAAATCTAGACAACATCAGTCCGGCTTCGGACGCGCCCGCGACGATCTCTTTCGCCAGACCACGAACGCCCCAGAGCACGTCGACCCCGCTCGCGGCGATCTCTTTCCCGGCATCTCGATGCAACGACGTTTCATCGGGTCCAAGCTCGAGCATCTCGCCCGCGATCACAACCAGGCGCTTGCGACCCTTTCCTCCTTCGGCCATCGTGCGCACCATGTTCAGCAGCGAACGCGGGTTCGAGTTGTACGAATCGTCGATGATCGTGAAGCCGCCTGCGAATTCAAATACCTCACCACGCATCTTCGGCGGC
>DASUPZ010000169.1:0-6543 GCA_036280855.1 Pyrinomonadaceae bacterium
TACCACTCCTTCTTCTTCGTCAAAGTCCTGAAGCATTACCTTGATGATTTCACTCTTCTTTGTCGGCACGAGCTTGCCAATGTAGTCGGCCTGGATCGGCAATTCACGATGTTCTTTGCCGCGATCGATGAGCACCGCTAACTGCACGCGTCGCGGGCGTCCGAAGTCGATCAGTTGATCGAGTGCGGCGCGGATCGTGCGGCCGGTGTAAAGGACGTCGTCGATCAGCACGATGTTGCGGTTGTCGATGTCGCCGGGAAGATCGGTACCACTGACAACGGGCTTTGCGCCCACGGTCGAGAGATCGTCGCGATAGAGAGTGATGTCGAGTATGCCGACTGGCGGTCGATAGCCTTCGAGATCGGAAATCTTCTGGGCCAGGCGTTCGGCAAGCGGAACGCCGCGGCGCCTGATGCCGACGAGACACAGGTCGCCGGCGCCATGGTTTTCTTCGACAATCTCGGACGCAAGACGCGCCAACGCGCGATTGATGCGCGGGCCATCCATGATGCGGGCTCTCTCGACGAAATCCATGTGCGCGGATACTAACAAAGGCTGTACAGGATTTACAAGATTGAGAGGATTTATCATGATAAATCATGTACTCTTGTCTAACTGAATGATCTATCGCTCATTCGTCCGACCGATTCTCTTCAGGCTGTCGCCTGAAACCGCTCACGAGTTTGCGCTGCATTCACTGTCTTTAATCCCACCGAGATTAATCGCGCGGCCTTTCAATAATCCGATTAGCAGGTGGGGGCTGTCGTTCCCGAACCCTGTTGGACTCGCTGCGGGTTTCGACAAGAACGGCATCGCTTTGCAATCTCTCGCGGCGCTCGGGTTTGGTTTCATCGAGGCAGGCACTGTTACTTATCATTCGCAACCCGGCAATCCGCGCCCGCGACTGTTTCGACTTTCCGCAGATCAGGCGTTGATCAATCGCGCGGGATTTAATAACGAGGGCGCTGCTGCGTTTGCGAAACGAGTCGAACAGCATCGACCGAATTGCGTGCTTGGCGTGAGCATCGGCAAGAGCAAGATCACGCCGCTCGATCAGGCTATCGAGGATTATGTCGCAAGCTTTGACCTCGTTCACGGAGTTGCTGACTACATTGCCGTGAATGTGAGTTCGCCGAATACGCCGCAGTTGCGGGAGTTGCAGCAATCGGAACAACTCGCTTCACTGCTCTCGGCGCTGCAATCAAGGAACAAGGATCCTAAAAAGCCGATTTTAGTGAAACTGTCGCCGGACCTTTCGGAGGGTGAGATTGAGCAGATCGTTGAGGTGGTGGATCGATTGAAGATCGACGGCATCATTGCGACGAATACGACTGTCAGTCGTGATAACTTGCGGACGGATGCGAAGCGCGTTCAGGCATTCGGAGAAGGTGGGCTGAGTGGAAAACCGTTGAAACACAGATCGACGCAGATGATTGCGGATCTGTACCGGTTGACGAGCGGTCGAATTCCCCTCATCGGCGTGGGTGGGATCTTCAACGCCGAGGATGCGTGGGAAAAGATCGCCGCGGGCGCGAGTCTTGTGCAGTTGTACACTGGGTTGATCTATGAAGGACCACGCATCGCGCGCGAGATCAACGAAGGACTCGGGCGCATTCTCGAGCGTGAAGGGTTTGCAAATCTCGATGAAGCTGTAGGCTGCCATGTCACTTAAAGAAAAACTGATCGTCGCACTCGACGTCAAAACACCTTCGGCTGCGCTGGAACTCGTCCGCCGGCTCCACAGCGTTGCCGGCATGTTCAAGGTTGGTTCACAACTGTTTACTTCCGCCGGGCCGCAGATCGTAAAAGACATCATCGCGCTTGATTCGAAAGTGTTTCTCGATCTGAAGTTTCACGATATACCGCACCAGGTCGCGGGCGCTGCACGCGCTGCTGCCGAACTCGGCGTTTCACTTTTCACCGTGCACGCGAGCGGTGGAAGCGAAATGTTGAGCCGTGCAGTTGAAGCGGCTGCCGGTCGTTCAAAAGTGCTCGCCATCAGCGTTCTTACCAGCATCGACGCTGCGATACTGTCGCAAATAGGTATAACAAGCAGTCCCGAAGAATCGGTGATGGGCCTGGTCAAACTCGCCGAAGCGTCTGGCGTTGACGGGGTCGTCGCCTCACCACAGGAAATCAAAACCATACGCGGCGAGATTTTGCGTCCTGAGTTTTTGGTAGTGACGCCGGGAATACGACCTGCCACAAACGCAAACGAAGATCAGAAACGAGTGGCCACACCGGCGGCAGCAATTGCAGACGGCGCAAGCTATCTCGTCGTCGGACGGCCAATCACCGGAGCACCGGATCCCGTGCAGGCGGCGGAGGAAATCGTCGCCGAAATGGAGCGCGCCCAATGAAGCCACAAAAGTGCGCAAAGGACACAAACAATGATTTCTGCTTTTTGTGCTTCTTTGTGGCTGGAACATGAAAGGAACCGATCGATAAAGGCGGCGTGTAAAAAAAGGCACGCACTCTCTATTTGCCGAACGAATCTTTTGAAACTATCATGCGACGGTGAATCTCAGCTTGAAACCCCCCTTTATTTCCACAATAGCAGTCCTCCTCTTTGCACTTATTTTCCCGCTGATTGCTCAGGAAAAAGAGGAACCTGCGCCATTCACACTCTCGCAAACGCCTTATCGCGTCGGCGAGCGGCTGACGTACAACATTTCGTGGGCAAACTTTCCGGACGCTGCGCATCTCGAAGTCGAGGTCGTCTCGCGTGGAAATCATCATGGTCGCGACGCCGTACAACTGCGCGCGCACGTTGAAACCACGGGCGTGGTAAACGTCGCACTCCTGGCGATCAACAACGACTACGTCACCTATATCTATCCCGACAGCGGCTTACCTTTTCGAACGGAGCGAACCGCACGCGATGTGATGAGGACCGCGGACGCAGTTGAAGATTTCAACCAGACCGCCGGACATGAGGCCATACCGCCAAAACAGGAAGGCTTTCCCGGCACGTACGATCTGCTGTCAGCCTTCTATCGCGCTCGCGCGCTGCCCCTCGCGATGGGCGGCACTTACAACGTTACCCTCCGTCATGAGGCCACTGATTACCAGGCTGAGTTGCGGGTAGTTGATAAAGAAACTATCCGGACAAACGTCGGTTCGTTTCCGGCGATCGTTGCGCAAGTGAAACTCAGTAATTCCCCACTTAAAGATGTCAGGATCTATTTCAGTGACGATCCGGGACGTGTTCCGGTACTGATGACTGCTCGCGTCAGCTCCGGTGAATTGCGTGCGGAGCTCGCCGGGTCTGAGCTACTCAAATCAGCGGATGAAACTCCCACGCCTACTCCCGAAATCAAGCCTGCACCGGTTCCAACGCCTACTCCTGCGCCAACGCTGAGTGAAAACCTGCCGTTCACGATCGGTGAACAACTCAATTACCAGGTCTTCATAGGCACCAGTAACACCGCGCTTGGTCTCGCGACTTTCCAGGTTCGCAATCGTTCTCGCTATTTCGATCGCGATGGTGTGTTGTTGAGCGTGAACGCGGAAACTACGGGCGCAGCCGCGCGTCTGTTCGTCGCGAAAGATCAGATCGAGTCGTATGTGGATCCGAAAGGTTTCCTGCCTTATCGCGTGGTGATGAACCTCGTCGAAGGGCAGCGACGTTTGAACCAGACGCTGACATTCAACCAGGAAGGCTCGACAGTCACGAGCGATCGTGGAGCGCGGATCGAGATTCCTGTCGGAACGCACGATTACCTTTCGTTCTTTTACGCGCTCCGAACTTTCGATCTTAGACCGCCGAAAAAGAGTGCGGTCTCGATCCTCGTCGAGAACAAACCGAAGACTTTGTTTGTAGACGCTTCGAAACGCGAGGTGATTCAACTCGGGGATCGAAAAGTGCCGGCAATTGCGTTGGCCTTGACGACTGACGATCCACAGCCTGACAAGTACCAGTTGCGAATGTGGGTGAGCGACGATAGCCGTCGTCTACCTCTACGCCTCACCTGCACCACGAAGCTCGGTCCCCTTCGCGCCGACCTTGCAATCCTCCCCGCAGCAACCCAGTAACCAATCCGCGTCTATCCGCGTCTTCCTTTCCGCGCAGATCCGCGCTCCCGAAATTGAAATCGATTTTCAATTAGGATATACTGCCACGCCGTTATGTTGAATTCCTTCATCATCGTACTTCGCGAAGGTTTCGAGTCGTTCCTGCTCGTCGCCGTTATCCTTGCGTACCTCAAGAAATCAGGCCAAAACTGGCTGACCCCGTCAGTTTACGCGGCAATTGTACTTGCTCTCGCGGCGAGTGGCGGCCTGGCGTACCTGCTGGCGACCGGCATCGACTACGAGACCACGCAGAACATTTTTGGCTCGTTCATCGGCGGCTACGTCAACACGTTCTTTGCCAACGAAGCCTTGCGAGAAGCGATACTCGGCGCGGTTGCAGTCGTGATGGTCGGCACGCTCGTCATTCACATGTGGCGCACCGGACCCAAAATCCAGCAACGCATGCGTGAACGATTGAATGAGATGTCGTCGCAGAAGTCGCGCATTGCTGCAGTGCTCGGCGTGTTCCTCTTTACGTTTCTGATGATCACGCGTGAGGGAATGGAAACCGCGCTGATGTTGATGCAGGTGAAAGATCCAAACGTGATCAATGGCGCCTTGCTCGGACTGTTTGCGGCGATCGCGTTTGCCCTCGGCTGGGCGCGTTATGGGCACCTCATCAACATAAAGCGATTCTTCCAGGTGACGGGAATCTTTCTGCTGCTGTTCATGATTCAGGTGGCGATCTACTCGTTCCACGAGTTCACCGAAGCAGGCCTGCTGCCGAACAGCGAGTATCTGCATTACGCGACTGAGAAGTATTCGCCTGACGGTCTTTACGGCAAATGGTTTTCGCCGATCATGATCGGGATTTGCGCACTGTGGCTCTTCGGTGCGTGGCTGATCGATCGAAACAAGAAGGCGCGAAACGACAGTGCGGGCTCGTTGCCCATCATGAACGCTGCGGACTGAGCATCCGCGCTAATTCGCGTTTCAACAACTTCCCTGTCGGACCTTTCGGAATATCATCCACGAAGTGAACTGTCTTTGGACACTTGAAGTCTGCAAGGCGCGCCTTGCAGAAGTCGATCACTTCCTGCTCTGACGTTTTCGCTCCGGACTTCAACACCACCACAGCCGCGACCTCTTCACCATAAAGCTCATCAGGAACACCCACCGCCGCCGCTGCTGCAATCGCGGGATGCTGGTAAAGCACTTCATCAATCTCGCGCGGGTAGATGTTTTCGCCGCCGCGAATGATCATGTCCGACTTGCGATCGACGATGTAGTAAAAGCCGTCCTGGTCGCGATAACCGATGTCTCCGGTGTGAAACCAGCCGTTGCGAAAAGCTGTTTCGTTCGCCTGATCGTTTTTGTAGTAGCCAGTGAGAATGTTCTCGCCGCGCAGCACGATTTCGCCGAGTTCGCCGTCAGGCACGTCGCGATCTTCATCGTCCACCACGCGCATTTCGTTGCCGATCGGAAGCCCGCACGAACCGGGACGGCGCCGTTGGTCAGGCGGATTGAAAGTCGATCTGCAGGTTGATTCCGATAGGCCATACCCTTCGATCACGAGACAGTTGAACGTCTCTTCGAAGCGGCGTAACACCTCCGCGGGCACGGGCGCCGAGCCACACATCGCGAAACGCAACTGGTCCGTCTTCAGACCGGGCGGCACGCCGTCGGGGTACGTGCTCAACAACATCGAGAGCATCGTTGCGACTGAGCCAAACGAGGTGACCTCATACTCGGAGATGATCTGCCAGAAACGCGAGGCTGAAAACTTCGGACTGACGACTGTGGAACCGCCCGCGTAAAGAGCGGACATCGTCGTCACTGAAACCGCGTTCATGTGAAAGAGGGGCATCATCGTCAGCAGTCGATCTGATTCGGTGAAGTGCAACCAACTGCTGATCTGGCGCGCGTTCGCGATCACGTTGCCGTGCGTTAGCAGGCAGCCTTTCGGTTTACCGGTCGTGCCGGACGTGTAGATGATGATCGCTTCGTCGTCCGTGCTGATCTGTGTCTCATCTACCGGTTGACCGGCAAATTGTTCGACGTTGTCGAACGGGATGATTGTGATGTCGTTCGCTTCGACCGCGGGCAAAAATTCTGTATTCACCAGTAGTAGTTTGGCTTCCGAGTTTGAGATCACATAGGCGATCTCCTGCACCTTCAGCAGCGAGTTGATCGGTCCGGCAAGCGCGCCGAGGTGCCAGCACGCGAAGTATGCGATCACATACTCGACGCTGTTCGGCAGTAACAAACTGACCACGTCGCCTTTGCGCACACCGTTGGCCCACAACATTCCCGCTACGCGTCGAACCACAGCTTCAAATTCCCGGTAAGTGAACTGCCGTTTGTCGGCCTCGGAAAACAGGAAGGGCTTATCCGGCGTCGCCGCGGCTCGCTGTTTAAGAAGCTCAGGAATATTTCGTGGTTCCACGGTCATTGATTGAGTTTGGCCCCCTAGAGTACACGCACCTCCTTGGAGTGCGGCGGCCTGGCGCCGCTTTGTTATCGATAGTG
>DASUPZ010000170.1:0-7334 GCA_036280855.1 Pyrinomonadaceae bacterium
CGGGACCAAAGCGCCGACAAGTCGGCGCACTCCAAGGAGGGGTTCATATTTACCGCTCATGGTAAGAAGTGCGATAATGCACGCCACCATTCCAAGAAGGAGCGCAAGCCATGAGATTCAGCGTCGTGTTGTTTTCTTTGCTGTTCATCGCGCAAGTCGCCCATGCGCAAGCGCCTGCTTCGGATGCTCAGCTCGAAGTAGTCAAATACAGCTGGAGCAAAGAGCGATTGCATTGGGAGCGCAGCCCGTTTGGTGGTCCAAACGAGAACTTTCATCAGATGCAGTTTCGCACGCGCTCGGAGAAACGGCTGTCGGATGCAAAGCGTAGCAACTCGCCCGAAGTAGGCAAACTCGAAAAAGAAGCAAAGGCCGACGCTGCGATCGTCGCTGCCGAAAACCAGAATGGCAAACCACCGCGTTATTACTTTCTCTATCGCGCGTCAGTAAAAAATACGAGCACGAAACAGATCACGGAGATCGACTGGGACTACATCTTCGTTGATTCCTTCAACGGTGACGAACTCGATCGACGGCAATTCACGAGCGTGCAAAACATCGCGCCGGGCAAGCAGAAGGAACTGGTTTTTACTCTCCCCACACCACCGACGCGTCGCATCAGCATTTACTCGCTCGACAAGAAGGAAACTACAGGAATCGACGGACACGTGCTGATCGTGCGTGTGAAATACGCTGACGGATCAGTCTGGCAACTTCAGTGATCATCCGGCGATCATCACCCGAAGAGGCAGACGCGCTGACGCAGATCGCGCTCGACGCGAAGCGTTACTGGGGCTATCCCGAACACTGGATCAAACACTGGGAATCGGACCTCACCATCTCTTCCGATTTTATTCGCGACAATCACGTCTACGTTGCCGATGAAGACGGCGAGCTGCGAGGCTTCTACGCTCTGTGTGTCGCAGACCGCAAAGCGGAACTCGAACACATGTGGGTAACGCCTGCGTGTATCGGAACGGGCATCGGGAAGGAGCTTTTTCTGGATGCGATGGAGAGGGCTGCGGCGTTGGATGTGAGTGCTGTTGAGTTTTCAGCGGATCCGAACGCCGCAGGTTTTTACAGGCGCATGGGAGCGATGCAGATCGGTGAGACGGATTCAAGTATCGAGGGGCAGGCGCGGAAGCTTCCGCGAATGAAGATCGAGCCAACCACAAAAGGCACACAAAGCACAGTGGAGTGAAGTTTAAGGGAACGGGTCCTTAGACTTGATCTGTGCATTGTGTGCCTCTGTGTCTCCATGAACTAGAACAACGGCTGATCGGGTCGCTTCGGTGACTCACGTGGCGGATCACTCCGCGGCGACTCACGTGGTGGATCGCTCCGCGGCGGCGGATCATTCCGTGGCGCCGGATCATTGCGCGGCGGTGGATCATTGCGCGGCGGTGGATCGTTTCGCGGCTCTGAACGCGGCGCCTCAGATTTCGGCTCTGACCTCGGCTCCGATCGTGGCTGCGACCTTGGCTCTGACCGCGGCTCTGATCTTGGCTCCGAGCGCTCTATCTTCGGCGACTCGCGCGGCGCGGACACCGGTGCCTCATATTTCGGCTGCTCGCGGCGCCGTTCTTCCCGCGGCTCAATCCGTGGCTCTGTCCGCGGCTCTATCCGCGGCCCGGTTCTCGTTGGCGACCCAGACGGTGGCGGCTCTGCGGGCCGTGGCTCTGCGGGCCGCGGCTCAGGCCGCGCAACCACGCCCGTCGGTCGACTTTCCGTCGTCGTCGTCTCCGTCGGCTGCACCGGTCTCGGCTCACGTCCGCGGAATACACGATTGCGTCGTAAATCTTCATCGAGCGCAACACCCGGCGTTCGTTCACTCGCGCCCGTCTGCCGATCCGGAATGTTCATCACCGGAAGTCGAATCGCTGGACGATTCACCACCGGATTGTTATCGCCAGTCGTGACAGTTCCATTCCCACCAGAACCACGAGTCGGCAGATTGGTCTCAGGCACCGAGTCGATCACGCGACGCGCAACTCGTTCATCCTCAACCGGACGCCCGCGGCCATCCGGCGTGCCAAAATCTCTACGCGGCACTCTCGTCACACCACGCCACGGCTTATCGTCATCGTACCGGCGTGGTTCGTTCGGCCGGCCTCCTCCGCCGCTACCGCGGCCACCACCATAACCACCACCACCGTGACCATAACCGCGATCGCGATCGTAGTGACGATATCGGCGCGAATAGGGATCGCGATGGTAGTACCCAAGCGGATACCAGCAGATGTCGTTTCCGAAGGAGATACTGAACGCCACGAGCGCCGGCCGCCACCAACTGCGGTTCCTGTGAAACCTGCTGCGCGGCACCCAGGCCCAGTAGTTGTCGTGAAATACCCAGCGACCGTAGTGATAAGGCGCCCAGCCCCAGGGTTCATATCCGACCCACGTCCAGCCATAGGGCGACATCCAGGTCCAATGCCCGTAGCGATACGGCGCCCAGTCAGTGTAGTTCGCCAGCACGGACCCGTGCGGACGCCAGATCCAGCCGAAATCGTTCGTGTAGCGCCAGTCTCCGTACGCATCGAGATCTTCGGCGCCCCAAACGTGCTCGTCGAAATACTTAACGTCGTAGCGGAGTCGCTGGGCTAGATACCGTTCCCGATCCCCAACCCAATTATCGGTTGCGTCGGGTGGTGCGGCAGCGAGGAATTCCCAGTCACCGGCGTTTTCACCGGTAACAATCAACTCCGCTGAACGACCGTCGCGCAGGGCGAAGCCTGAAGTGTCTGAATAAATTCGACCGCTGCCGCCGTCGCGCACAGTGAAGCGCACGCGGCCCTCGCGCGGAACGTCAACGCGGAAAGATCCTTTTTTCTCAGCGGCCAGGGTTGATTTTGGTGCGTCGAGCTCGAAGTATCCGCGTTCGCGATCAAACTTCGCGAGTTGAACTATGGCCGTGCCTTCGACGACACTCAGCGCGATCCCCTCGTCGCGCAACGTAACGATACGGAGAACCGAGCTGCCTGCGAGTCGCACGAAGTTTCGTGAATCGATTTGAATCTCGATCCGGCTCTCCGTGCCGGTCGCGACAGTGTCGCCTTCCACGAGCGGGTAATTGAGTCGCAGGCGTTCCCATTCCTGGTTGCCGTGGCGTTTCAGGTTAACTTCGCCTTCCACCAGACTGATGCGGACGACGCGTGCTTTAACGTCGTATTCATCGGGCTCGTCATCATCGTCGGCGCGGGCGGTGGTGATTGAAAACAGGATGAGTAAAAGAGAAAGGAGAAGGCTGATGTTTGGCCGGGAGACTCGCATTGTAATTACTCCTTCTAGATCTGAAGTGCGGTTGGGTCGGGAATGGAGCAACGCGCATGCCCGCAAACCGTCCTTTTAAAGGGATGCGAATGATTTGAGGATTCTCAAACGAGTGAGTACGGATAGTCAGACGACAATTCAAGCCTTGAGAAAGCTCAAATTTTTTATAGCGCTTGAAGAAAGCTCACGGTTGCAATCGCGATCTACTATCGTTACTCGAAGCGTGTATCGCTAATACGATTTGGTGCGGGCGAGATCGTTTTCGGCTGCGATGTAGCCAAAACTGGTCCATTGGTTACTCCCCAGGATCCGGCGAAATATTTCGAAAGCTTCTTGCGGCCGGCCGTTGTAGGAATGCCAGTTCGCGATTCCGTAAAGAATGCTGTGGGACGCAGCCGAGTCAAGTTCCTTTGTTACTTCGTTCAGAAGCTTGTCGGCGGACAGTTGACCCTTGTACATGAGGAGTAGCCGGTAATAACTGTCGTTTTCGATAATGTCCATGCCCTCTTTGATCGGTTCGAGGACTTTCGCCGCCTCACGTTCGCGTTTCAAGCGCCGCAGGATCATGTAAAGCCAGTGACTGGTGGCCACCAGCCGGTCGGGAGTGTCCGACACTTTCATGCATTCGCGGTACGCCCTGAGCGCCTGTTGCTTTTGTCCGGTGAGGTAATAGGCGAGTCCGAGGTGATACCAGATGTTGAAATGTAGCGTGCTGGTCGGGATGTTACGCGCGTTAGGCTGCCCGTCGGGTTCGATCTCGTCAGGTTTACCCTTGATCAACTGAGCCGCCTTTTCAAAGTCCCTGATTGCAAGATCGAAGCGTCGCAAAGTGATCCAGCGGTGGCCGCGATGCCGGTAGAAGCGTGCGTCAGACGGGAAGAGCGCGATGCCTTTGGTGAAAGTGGCGATTGCGTCGGGGAAACGACCAAGATAAGCGCGCCGGCGTCCGACCCAGATGAGTGCGTCTGCACTCGTCGGGTTGGCCTCGTACTGCGCCTCCGCCTCCTTCAGCTTCGTCTCCATCTCGGCTTTTGCTTCCTCAGACACAGGCGGGGGCGATCGTCTTTCGTAGCCGTTCTGGGCCTGCACTGTGGCGAACAAGAGCGTGACGCTTAGAATGGTTAGGATGATTCGCACGGATCGAAATTTATCATCTTTGACGACGTATGACGTAATTATCATCGGCGCGGGCATCAACGGCGCGGGTATCGCTCGTGACGCCGCCATGCGCGGGCTGAAAGTCCTGCTGTTGGACAAGGGCGACATCGCCGGCGGAACAAGCAGTGCTTCAACGCGTTTGATTCACGGCGGGCTGCGTTATCTCGAACACTTCGAGTTTCGACTCGTGCGCGAGTCTCTTCGCGAACGTGAGATTCTGCTGCGAATCGCTCCTCATCTTGTGCGGCCACTTCCGATAGCAATTCCGATCTACAAACACGGCAAGCGAGGGCGTGCGACCATTCGGGCCGGAATGATCGCTTACGACCTGCTCTCGACTGGAAAATCCTTGCCGCGTCACCGGATGCTTTCACGCTCCGAAACGCTTAAAGAGTCGCCGGGGTTGAATCCAGAAGGCCTGCTGGGGTCCGCGTTGTACTTCGACGCGCAGGTTGAGTTTCCCGAGCGGCTCGTTAGCGCGAATGTTAAGTCGGCGAAGGAGCACGGCGCGGAGGTGCTCACTCATGCCGCGGTTACGAAAGTGCTTGCTGAAAACGGAAATGTCACGGGTGTTGAGTTTTCGATTGAAGACGAGACGCGTTCGGCGCATGCCGGAGTAGTGATAAATGCGGCGGGACCATGGGTCGATCAGGTGCTCGAGCGTGTGCCGGCTGAGAGCGAAAGGTTAATCGGAGGAACGAAGGGAAGTCACATCGTTGTGCCGCCATTCCCGGGTGCTTCCAAATACGGAATCTATCTCGAAGCGCGCAGTGACAGCCGCCCGTTCTTCATCATCCCGTGGGATGGAAAGTATTTGATTGGTACTACCGACGTTCGCGTTGAAGGTGACCCGGATCAGGTCCGCACCGAATCGTGGGAAATCGATTATTTGATTTCTGAGACCAACTTTGCATTTCCCAGCGCCCGGCTTACTGCCGATCAAATACTCTTCACTTACGTAGGCGTTCGACCGCTTCCATGGACCAGCAACACACGCAGGCACTTCATCCGCGAACATCCAAAGCTGAGAAACTTGTTCTCGATTGTCGGAGGTAAGCTCACAACGTATCGAAGCCTGGCGGAGGAGTGCGTCGACCTTATTTTTCGAAAACTCAAAAGGCCCTCACCACACTGCACCACCGCGGATAACCCTTTGACAGGATTTCAGGATTAACAAGATTAACAGGATTTTCATGTTAATCCTGCAAATCCTGTAAATCATGTCTAACGCGTGCCAGGGATTCGCGCGCAAAGCGTTTCTGCAGTATTCGGGCAAGCGGAGCGCTCATCCTCACCAGCGGATGTCGCGGCTTCGAGAAAGCAAGTATGTCGTACCAAACGGAATCATCCTTCAACCACTCGATCAAAAAACGCTCTTCACCACATTCAACGTGGTCCGGCAACGTACCGTAAGCAAATCCAAAACGCCTCGGCTCCTCGATCATGTACACCACACGCGACGCACTGAGCGTCCACGTCCCAAACGCGCGCGCTTTAACTGCGACAGTCGCGCCGACTTCAAGCGTCACACCGCGCGGCACGATCGTCACCCAGCCAAGATCAAACTGTTTCCAGTTCTTCAACACCTCAATCGCACGTCGAAAAGTACCTTCCCCGGATCCTACTTGAATGCGGTTGTGATCGATAGTGAATCCCGTGGGCGGAGTTGTGTTCGTCGCACCGAC
Source organism: Pyrinomonadaceae bacterium (assembly GCA_036280855.1). GTDB lineage: Bacteria > Acidobacteriota > Blastocatellia > Pyrinomonadales > Pyrinomonadaceae > PSRF01. The sequence goes on from DASUPZ010000170.1 coordinate 6,111, forward strand.
TTCGCGATGGGTGAAGTCGAGGTTGCGCTGGCTCTCAATAAACTTTGCGACGTCTCGTTCAGAAGGCTCGTTAATCCTGAACATTCTGCAACCCCGGCTTCTTACGAGAACGCGGATGAAAGCGATCGTATGCAGACCGCAAATGCTTATCGGTGATGTGCGTGTAGATCTGCGTCGTGGAGATATCGCTGTGCCCGAGCAGCGCCTGCACGGAACGCGAATCAGCTCCGTGCTGTATCAGGTGAGTTGCAAAACTATGCCGCAGCGTGTGTGGTGAAACGTTTTTGATCCCAACCTTTTCAGCGTGGTGCTTGATCATGGACCACGCGAGTTGACGTGTGAACGGCCGGCCACGATGCAGAAAAACATTCGGCGCCGAGTGTTTTCCATAAGCGGCTTTCACGGCTGCATATTGCTGCAACCAGTGAATCGCACTTTTGCCAATCGGCACGCGACGTTCCTTGCTGCCTTTGCCATGACACACCACGAGCCCCGCAAGCAGATCGACGTCTGCCTCTTTTAACGTGACCATTTCCGAAACACGCAAGCCCGTTGCATACATCACTTCCAGCACCGCGCGATCGCGTATACCTTCTTCAGTGGAGATGTCGGGCGCCGCCAGCAAACGATCGATCTCGTCTTCAGTAAGAAACTTTGGCAGGTAACTAAAACGTTGCGGTGTGTCGAGGTCTTCCGCCGGGTGTGAGGTGATGTGCCCGTCGAGCATCAGAAACTTGAAAAAGCCGCGCGTCGCGCTCACGGCGCGCGCGATCGAAGTCGGCGCCAGTCCTTCACGTGAAAGACTCGCAATCCACCTGCGAAGATCCGCGCGCGTTAGATCAGTGATCGGTTTTCCAGTTGATGTGCCCCAACTTTGCAATCGATCGAGATCGCGCCTGTAACTCTCGAGCGTGTGACGCGCGAGGCCTTTCTCGACCTGGATGTAGGATAGGAATTCTTTAGTGAAGTCGCGATCCACAGATCACGCAGATTAACACTAAATCGGTGTTTATTCCGCGAAAATCTGTGTCACTCGTACCGGAGACATTCGATGGGATCGAGTTTCGACGCTTTGCGCGCGGGCCACACGCCGAAAATCAGTCCAACGCCGATAGAAACACTGAGGCCAGTAACAACTGCCCACGTGGGAATCGTCGCGGGCATGCTCGGAATAAAGAACATCAGCAGTTGACCAATGCCGATGGCCAGCAGCACACCGAGCAC
>DASUPZ010000171.1:0-11187 GCA_036280855.1 Pyrinomonadaceae bacterium
CTAATCGTGACTGATTTGCGACGTAAAACATTCGAGCGCGCCGTAAAACTGCTGGCCGCAAAACCCCGCTCCGTTGCCGAGCTGCGCGAGCGATTGCTGCGCGGCAAAAACACCGACGAGGAAGTGGTGGAAACCGTCATCGCCCGGCTGCGCGAGTATGGCTACCTCAACGACGAGCGATTCGCCTTCAGTTACGCGTCCTACAAAGTGAAGCAGAAGCCGGTCGGACGCAGGCGCCTCGAGCGTGACCTCAAGTTCAAAAAGATCGACAGCGCCGTTGCCGATGAAGCGCTCGAAATGGTCTTTACCGAGACGCCGGAAGAGCAGCTAATCGACGCGGCCATCGCCAAACGGCTGCGCATCCGCGGCAAGCCAAAGAACCGCGCGGAAGCGAAGAGCCTGTTCGATCACTTGTTGCGACAGGGCTTTGCGTTTGAGCTCGTAAGCGAGAAGGTACGCGCTTTAGCCACGGATTACGCGGATGAAGAGTGATTTGTTACACTCGAATCGATATGACTGGAAACGAAATTCGCGAAGCTTTTTTGAGGTACTTTGAGGAGCGCGGGCACAATCGTGTCCGTTCGTCGCCGCTCCTGCCTGCCAACGATCCGACGTTGCTGTTTACCAACGCCGGCATGAATCAGTTTAAGGACACGTTCCTGGGTTTTGAGAAACGCGAGTATGTGCGCGCCGTCTCGTCGCAGAAGTGCGTGCGCGCCGGCGGCAAGCATAACGATCTCGACGAGGTTGGAAAGACCGCGCGGCATCACACGTTTTTCGAGATGCTCGGTAATTTTTCGTTTGGCGACTACTTCAAGGAAGACGCGATTAAGTTTGCCTGGGAGTTTCTGGTCGATGTTTTGAAACTCGATCCCGCGCGATTGTGGTTTACGGTTTACGAAGGCGACGAGGAAGTCGCGCCTGATGAAGACGCGGAGAAATTCTGGCAGCAGGTGGGCGCACCGCGCGAGCGTATCCTGCGCTTCGGTCGCAAAGACAATTTCTGGCAAATGGGCGAGACGGGACCGTGTGGGCCATGCAGTGAGATCCATTACTACATGGGCGCGAGTCCTGACGATCCGGAGAATAGCGCAGAGAACGTAAATGGACCAGGCGACACGATCATGGAGATCTGGAACCTGGTGTTCATGCAGTTTGATCGAAGCGAGATCGAGCCGGGTAAATACAAGCTCGATCCGTTGCCGGCGCCGTCTGTTGACACCGGAGCGGGACTCGAACGTATCGCAGTCGTGATGCAGGGTGTGAAGTCAAACTACGACACGGATCTGATTCGGCCGATCATCGACTTCACTGCTCGGCTTGCCGACCGCCACTATCAACCGGAGACGCAGGAAGGTTTTGCGATGCGAGTGATCGCGGACCATGCCCGCACTACCGCGTTCGCGATCGCCGACGGAATTCTGCCCGGCAACGAAGGGCGCAATTACGTGTTGCGCAAGATCATGCGACGCGCGATCTACCAGGGACATCACACGCTCGGTTTCGAGGGTTCGTTCTTCAATCAAGTGACGAACTATGTTGTCGATTTGATGAACGAGTCGTATCCGGAGCTCGAGGTGCATCGCGAGTTCATACAGAAGATGGTAAGCCTCGAGGAAGAGCGTTTCCGTTCGACGTTGACTGTGGGATTGAACAAGCTCGACGAAGTTTTTGCGGCGACGAAAGGAGCGATGCCGGAGTACAAAACTCTGGCGCGTCTCTACGATACGTTTGGAACGCCGCGCGACCTGATCCGTGTTGGTCTGGAAGAACGCGGATTCGCAATCGACGAAGAAGAGTTTAACAACTCTTTCGACGCGGCGCTGCAGGAGCTCCAGCAGACGACCGCGACTGAAAAGGGCGAAGCGAAAGCGAAAGTTAATCCCGTTTACGCAAGCGTTGCGGCGCGCGTTGGGCGGTCGGTCTTCAAGGGTTATGAAACAACGCGAGTCGACGATTCGAAGGTTGTGGCCATAATTAAACGCGACGAAGTCGATGCGTTAAATGAAGGTGAAGAAGGCGAGATCGTTCTGGATAGAACGCCGTTCTATGCTGAGAGTGGTGGCCAGGTTGGCGACGTGGGATTGCTGCTTGGTCCAACGCAGGCGTATGCGGTCGTTAACGACACTTACTCGCCGGCGCAGGGTTTGATCGTACACAAGATCAAGGTTGAAAAAGGAAGTTTGAACGTCGGGGATGTGGTGTCGGCTGAGGTCGATGTTGAGAAGCGCGATGCAACGCGACGTAACCACACTGCGACCCACTTGATGCACGCTGCTTTGCGGGAAGTGCTCGGGACACACGTGAAGCAGGCAGGTTCGGTTGTTGCCCCAAATTATTTGCGGTTCGACTTCTCGCATTACCAGCCGTTGACGGCGGCGGAGAAAGAAGAGATCGAGCGGCTCGTCAATAACTACATTCTGCGCAACGAGCCGGTGCAGACTGACGAGATGGTCATCGAAGAGGCGATGCGTTCGGGCGCGATGGCACTGTTTGGTGAGAAGTACGGCGAGCGAGTGCGTGTGCTTTCGATCAAAGGCCTGGAAGGGATCTTTTCGAAAGAGTTGTGTGGCGGCACACACGTGCGCGCAACCGGCGACATCGGTCTGTTCAAGATCACGAGCGATGAATCGATCGCGTCGGGCGTGCGGCGCATCAGGGCGATCACGGGCACGGACGCTTACGAACGTTTCCGTGAATCAGAGATGCTGGTGGACGGACTCAGCAGCGGATTGCGGACGTCGCGCAATGAACTCGCGGGAACGGTTACGCGTCTTCAGGAAGAGCTGAAAAAGGCGCGACGCGAAGCCGATGAGCTGCGACTTAAACTTGCGACCGGTGCAAGTGGCGCTTCGACAAACGGCGACGAATCGCGCGAAGTGGCCGGCATTAAAGTTCTGGCGCGTGAAGCGAGTGGACTGGATGCAGCGGCCATGCGACAGCTTTCCGACACGTTGCTTGCGCGGATTAAGTCGGGCGTAGTTGTACTTGGCCGCAGCAGCGACGGAAAGGTTTCGTTGATTGTTCGCACTTCTCCGGATCTGACCGGGAAGGTTCCGGCGGGTCAGGTCATAAAAGAACTCGCGCCGATGGTCGGCGGTCGTGGCGGCGGCAAGGCCGACATGGCCGAAGGCGGCGGTAACCAACCTGAAAACCTGGCCGCGGCTCTCCAAAAAAGCTATGAAGTCGTGGAGCGATTGCTAAGTTAGACGGGATCATCAGGATTATCAGGATGGACAAGATTAAATCCTGTCCATCCTGTGAAATCCTGTAAATCCTGTCTAACATCCCGTGAATCACATACGCTTTTGTTTTTCTGTGAGAGGAATGTTCATCTTCTCCAGAGTGATTTTGTTGAGCGTGCCCGTGACCTTCAGCCCTTCCGCCTGTTGATACTTCCGCAATCCCTCCCGCGTTGCATCATCAAGCTTTCCGAGTTGTTCTCCACCGTAGAAGCCTCGCTCCTTGAGAAGCGCCTGGGCCTGGTTGATCTGCTCCTTGGTGGCGCGAAAGACCGGACCACGTTTGGTGGTCTGGCTTGTTACGGCCTTGGTGCTGGTAGAAGCGTTTTGGGCCAGTACTCCAGTCTGGCAGACACAGAGCAATAGCAGAGTGAGAGTGAGAATTTTCTTCATTTGTTTTCGTCCTTTTGTGAGGCGCGCAGAGCGCGCGGTTAATGGTTAATTGTGAGGTTTTCCCTTGGAAAACGCGTTCATCATACCAGCGCTGTCAAGAGGTCCCGCCGACGCTTCGATCAACATCGTTGGCACAAGTTGGCCAGTCATGCTAGTATCAAAGCCCTCACGGATCTCGCCCCGAAAGCTCAATGATGCGAAAAATAACCATTTTCCTGGCCATAATCACCGCTTCAGCATGGTCTGTCGCGGCCCAGACACCCGCGCGATACCAGGTCGATAACTTCGATTTCGCCAACGCGGTCCAGATCCAGACCCCGAAAATAGAGACCCCCAAAAAGCCGGCACCGCTAACGAAGCGACTCATCCAAACCAGGAATTACACACCGCCGGCAGACGCCTTGATTCATCTCACCAGCCGGCAGCTCAACCCCTCGCTCAACGGCTTCACCACCGGCAACACCACAGTCGATAACTACATCGTCGAATCCGGCAAGCGAAACTCCGTCGATCCCCTGCTCCTTTACTCAATCATGCACCAGGAGTCGAGCTTCAAACCTCGCGCACTGTCGCACAAAGGCGCACGCGGCCTGATGCAGCTAATGCCTTTCACCGCGAGCCGCTTTGGCGTGACGAACATCTGGGATCCGAAGCAGAACATCGAAGGCGGCGCCCGCTACATGCGGTTCCTCCTCGACCTCTTTGAAGGCGACGTTCGGCTCGCACTGGCCGGTTACAACGCGGGCGAGGGCGCCGTAAAGAAATACGGTTACAAAGTCCCGCCTTACAATGAAACGCAGGAATACGTCCGACGCATCGGCAAGCGCTACAGCATGATTCGCGACCCGGAAAATGCAATCACCCTCAACAACACGCAACTCGCCGAGGCCCAGAAAAAAGATCCCACACCGCTGAACATCTACGAGCGCAGCGTCTTTATGGCCCGCCTCCCAGACGGCCGTCTGCAACTGATCAGCCAGTAAAGTTCAGAGTTCAGCCTTTAGGCTGCAGTCTCAGACAAGCTAAAACTTGAACTCTGAACGGTGGAACCTTTCACCGTGTGCACCTCGTTCTGTATTATGTGCGTCATGAGCGAGGACCCCAATAGATGACCTGTCCGAGTTGCGGAGCATACGTTACCCCCAGCGTCCGTTTTTGTTCGAACTGTGGTGCTCCGACCGCAGATCCGGACGTCACCAAAATCGCCCGCATGCAGGCTCGCGCGCTCGACGTGAACTACGACGACGACGCACTCGAACACACTGTGTTCACGGTCAGGCCCACGATGATCTTTATCAAGGCAGGTTACGCACTCGCCGTAATCGGTGGAATCGCACTCGTCTTCCTGCTCGCCTCGCTTGGCGTGTCCGCGTCGATCTCGATTCCGCTCGCGCTCGCCCTCCTGCTGATTCCGGCCTATTACCATATCCGGCGAAACATGGTTCGCTACACTGTGACTGACTCGAAGCTCCAGATCGACACCGGCCTGATCGCTCGCACGACGCGAAACATTCCACTCAGCAAGGTCCAGGACGTTACAGTCTCAGCAACAATCCCGCAGCGTCTCCTCGGTTTTGGCGACATCAGAGTGGATAACGCCAGCGAAATCGGCGGCACAACGGTCATGCACAACATCAGCAGCCCTCGCCATTACGCCGACCTTCTTTTGCGTGAACTAAGACGCTGGCATTAAACTTACAGCGTGCTGCCCATCCGCTTCAGGGAACATCAAAGCCTCAGCGGTTTCTAACTTACCGGCCGCACAGGAGTTGTTGTTTTGCGTTTAGCTAAAGCCATATTTTTACTCGTTTGTGTGATTGCACTGTTTGCAGAAGCGGGCAGGTCGCAACCGGCCGAACCGCGCTCCAGGCAAGTCGTAAAGTTCAAACAGTCGGGTAACGAATCATCAGCCGAAGAACTTAAAAACGAAGGATTTCTTGCGCCTGAAACAGGCATCACACCCGTTCAAGACAGCAAGACTGAATACAAAGGCAGCAACGGCGCTCGCGTGACGATCGAGTTCGTCCGCTTCAAACAGGACGCGGAAGCTTATGAACTACTCAGCCGCTTCTTCGCTGCACGACGAGCAAATAAACCGGATCTCGAGCTGACGGCCGAATACGGCACGGCAGGATTCGCGGGCGACGGCGAAGTCGCATTTTTCAAGGGACCTTACTTCGTACGGGTCAAAGACGTAAAAGGCGGCGATGCCTCCGATTTGCTCGAAAGTGCAAAACAGGTCAGCGAAAGTCTGGACAAGGGTGAAGCCGACATTCCGCCGTTGATCAAGCACCTCCCGTCGCCGGAACAAGCGCAAAAGCACGCCATCTTCCTGCACACTTTCCAAAATCTGAATTCGCTCGGGTTGCAGCAGCCGGTGCTTTCAGCGATCGAGGTGAGCGGCAACGCGGACGCAGCACTCGCGAGCTATGGTCCGAGCAAAGTGCTGATCGTCGAATTCAATACGCCACAACTCGCCTCGGACAACGATCGACGCATCACCGCCCGCATCCAGGAACTCTGGAAACTGGGCCAACCCGCGCCGACGGCTTATCGCAGAGTCGGTAACTATTCCGTCTTCGTATTTGACGCGCCCAGTGAACAGACGGCGAAGAAACTGATTGACGAAGTTAAATACGAGCAGGTGGTGCAGTGGCTCGGTGAAAACCCGAACATCTACAAAGAAGCCGAAAAGCGTTACATCAACATAACGCTCGGCGTGCTGATCGCCGTTGTGAAAGCATCCGGATACGCTCTAATCCTCTGTCTCGGTCTGGGCGGGCTGGTTGGAGCCCTGCTGTTCAGCTACAGGCGTTCACACCAAAAAGCCGACGCCTACTCCGATGCGGGAGGCATGGTCCGGCTCAATCTCGACGACCTCTCTGCCGGTGAAACCAATCCGGCGCGATTGCTTCGCGAGCGAAACTAGTCTTTAAAAACACGAGGGGCACAAAGTCACGAACATGAAAACCAATTCGTGCCTTTGTGCCTTCGTGCTGTATCGAGCCAAAAAAATTGCGGGCTGCTGATTTTCCTGGGAGGCTCCCCCAAGCCCCGTCAAGACGTCAACCAGCAGCTCCGCTATTATTGCTCATCAACTGCGTCACAAGCGCCACTCCGTTCCCCCAAAAGAGTCAAACGCTTGCTTCTAAATCTGTGAGAGGATGCCTCCCCCAAAGCCTCCACTCACCGCAATTTCAGAGCCTGACCCGATTTACCCTTATCTACCCTTCTTGTTCTGGTCTTCTCTTTAGCAACGACCGTACCATCAGGGCTTTAGACCAACATAAAAACTTTCAGTTGCGATTTTGCTGGGATTTGATGAAGGTGTGCTGCAATGACTCTGTGCGGTACAGAACACAACTCCGTCACACTTGTAGCTGTTCCATACAAACCCCACTGTATGATCGACCGGAAATCACTCGGTCGCTTACGGCAGCACTTTTATTAGCTCATCGATTTCCTGTGAAGTGTTATACAGATGAGGAGAAATGCGTAAACGGTCGTTGCGAGGCGCGGTAACAATCTTCCGCTGCATGAGCTGCGCGTACAGGGCCATCGCAGACAAACCGCTCCGATGGCGAATACAAACAATCTGCGACTTCTCGCCGGGCGCACGAGAACTCACAATTTCATACGGCTTTCCTTCGAGGCGCTCGCACAGATAGTCAGTCAGCTCTTCCAGGTAGTTCGCGATCTTATCGACGCCAAGGCCGCTCAGAAGCTCCAGGCTGGCTTTGAAGCCGTGAATGAGGGACATGGGCGCGGTTCCCGTCTCCCAGGCGAGGGCGCCCCGGTGCCAGCCCTGGTCGAAGTTCAGGTAGTCATCCGGATCCGAAACACTCACCCATCCGACGAGCGTCGGCTGAATGCGTTCGCGGGCGCGATCGGAAAGGTACAGGTAACCAACGCCTTCCGGAGTCAGCAGCCACTTGTGACCCGCACCCGCAGCGACGTCGATATACTCGGCCTCGACGTCAGTCGGGACGACCCCGAGTGCCTGAATTACGTCCACCACGAAAAGCGCGTCGTGCTGGCGCGCAAGCTGGCCCAGCCGTTTGAGATCCATGCGGAAGCCGGAGGCGTACTGCACCTGGCTGATCGCCACGATACGCGTGTTCCTGTCGATCAAACTGGCGATATCGCTGAACTCGATGCGACCGTCGCGCTCGTCGCACATGCGCACCTCTACGCCGAACACATCGCGGATACGTAGCCATGGGTAAATGTTTGACGGAAATTCGCGCCGGAAGGTGACGATGTTGTCGCCGGTGCGCCAGTTTAATCCGTTCGCAACGGTGGAAAGCGCGTCGGACGTGTTGCGTACGAAGGCGACCTGTTCCGGTCGCGCGCCGAGGAGTTTTGCGAGCAGACCGCGCGCACCTTCTTTCACTGCGAGCCAGCTACGGAAGTTGGCGGAACCATTTTCGTGAACGTCTTTGAGTTGTGCCTCGACAGCCTGGATGGTGCTGATCGGCGGCGGAGAAATCGCTGCGTGATTCAAGTACACAGCGCGCTGACTCACGGGGAAGAGCGCGCGCACCTCAGGTGTCATTGCATCCTCAAACGTTCTTCGCCCGGCCTCTTCAGCGTAAACGCTGCGCGGACTTCACCGACGACGTCTCCGGGCCGGTTCTTCACCGGGAAGAATGCGTAGCGCGACACAGCGTCGAGCGATTCGTCACGCAATACGCCGAGCTGACGCAGAGTTTCGACAACGACCGTTGGCCGTGCACGCCTGTCTTCGCCGTCTTCGATCTTCAACGCCACGCCTAAACCTTTTGGCCATTCTTCACAGGGAAGGATCCCCGCGGTGTAAACACCCTCAGCGCCGACCTTTGAAACCAGACGGCCCGGAGCAGCGCGCATGAGCTCCGTGTCGAGCCGATCGGAAGTCCCGCCGATTATTTCCGGATAGGCACTCATCACTCGCACTATTCGCGCACATGCGTCGCGCGTCACCTGACCGAATGACGCGGGCGGTGAAACTAATCTCGCATAGGCGAGCGCCATCGCTTTCATGGTGATTCCAAACACAGGCACCGCGCACCCGTCGATGCCAACAGCCATGTCAGTCATTTCAATGCCGCAAAACTGCGCTACGGTCTCGGCAATCGCGATTTGCACGGGATTCGCGGCGCTATTGTAATCGTGCGTTGACGCGCCGAGATGCAGCGCGAGCGCGAGCATGCCCACGTGCTTGCCGGAACAATTGTTCTGAAGGACGTTCGGCGCTTGTCCGAGTAAACGTAACTTTCCAGCCACCTCTACGCTGTACGGTTCGTGAATGCCACACTTCAACGCTTTCGGCCCCAAACCAATCTTGCTCAACATCGATGTTGCAAGCTCGGTATGGATCGGTTCGCCGTTGTGTGACGCGCACGCGAGCGCCACTTCCTGATCGTTAAATCCAAACCTCTCGGCCGCACCCGACGTGAGCAGCGGCAACGCTTGAAGAGGTTTTGCTGAAGATCTCAGGAAGGTGACGGTTTCGGGCGCGCCGGCATAAGCGATGATGTGTTCGTCTGGTTCGATTACAACGATGTGGCCGCGGTGTCGTGATTCAGTTATCGCTCCCCGTATAACTTCCACGAGGGAGTCGCCGATTGGGATCTGTTGAGACATTGGCTGCGAATTTTAGCATGCTTTAAACGAACAGAGGCGGCCACAGCGGGCCGCCCCTTCAATTACCGTTTGGCGTTAGTTTACCTGCGTTTCTTTACGCCCAGGCTTAGAACCGTCAACTTCACAGTGCGTCGTCCGAACCGCATGGCTTCTCGTGATGTCGGCGTCCAGATATCAATGCGGCGACCACGAACGAGGGCACCCGTATCAGCAACCAGATACTCGCCGCTGTACGGACCTGCGTCGAGACGCACGCGTGAACCGAGCGGTAAGAACTTAGGATCCGCTGCTATCAAGCCTTTCGCGACCATGCGTCCGCTCGCCGTTCGTCCGCGCAGACTATACGCAGTGGCGACGTACGGCGTCGGAGGCACAACATAAGCCGTTTCAAGAGCGACTCTTTCACCTAACCGCCCTGCGGCGGGAGATACCTCGAGAGGGACGGGCGTAGTAGCTTCCGCACTTGCTTGAGTTGGTTTGACTGTTTGTGGAGTTTGAGAAGGAAGAGTTTCCGCCCACGAAGTACGAGCAGAAAAGATCAAGGAACAACTAAGAAGTGCAATCGCAGTGAGCGCACTTCCACTAAAGATAGAATGAACTTTCAAATTCGGGTCTCCTGTCCGATGTTTTTGCCTGCTCTTCAGCGTCCTGCGCGAGTCCGTTCTTTCCTATGACTCGACCCCTGGCTCTAGGAGTTCTCTGAAACAAAGTCAGCCGAGGTTGGGGGCTGGCATCCTTGATGCGGTGCGCTGAAAAGATCTGACTGTCTGGTTTAGATAAAGCGAAAAGCAGCACTTATTTCCAGTAATGTCTGCGATTCGTTTTTGAGGCTAGCACGGGCGCGTAACACTGTTCAACCGTGAGGCGGGCGTGACTGTTGTGAAGAATTTAACACCGTTAGGCGTAATTGGTGAAATATTGTGACTTACAAAAAACCAATACAGTCACATCGACAGAAGTTTTTTGCCCCGGATTTGGCGGATCGGGATGGATTTTCAGGATCAGAGGCTGAGGAAGTTTTCGACGATCTGGCGGCCTTCGGGATGTTGTTCATCGAAGAGCTCCGGATGAAACTGCACGCCGTAGAGCCGGCGTCCTTTCTGCTGCATCGCCTGGATCCGGCAGGTCTCGTTTGACGCAGTCGCGCGAAAGCCGTCAGGCAGTTCCTTCACTTCGTCACAGTGGTTATGCCAGACGGTTATCTCTGAAGGTAGTCCTTTGAAAAGAGCTTCACCGGTGTTTTCGATCGGAAGGAAACCTCGTTCGCGCCTGGCACCGTTGTAACCTTCGCCGGGCTCGAGTCGCTCCATGAGTCCGACCTTCGCTCCGTAAGCTATTGCGATCTGCTGGTGACCGCCACACACGCCTAGTATCGGTTGGCTCGCACGTTTGATCACTTCGAAGACGCCGGCGAGCGATTCAGGCGAGTAGTTTTCCCACGGATGACTCTGACCGCTGAGAATTATGTGCGACGGGCGCAGGCTGCGAACTCTTTCGAGCGACACGTTATGAAACGGTTCGATGAGGATCTCGAGGCCGGGGATCAAACGTCCAAGCACAGCGCGAATCTCGCGCGGGCTCGCGCCTTGTCCATCAATTGTGTTGTCGATCAGGTAAACGAGCAAGGTTACTTCAAGCAGTAGAGCTTCCCATTGAAAGCGCCGATGTAAATTCGACCGCCAAGTATCGCGGGCGTCGCATTGATATTATCACCAATCTTCAACTCGCTGATCCCGCGTCCGTTTTCCGCGGAAACTGAGTGTATCCATCCGGCTTTGTCGCCAAACACCAGGCGCCCGTCGACAAGCGGCGACGTTCCCCAGATCGGGCCACGTGCTCGATAACGCCAGAGAACCTCGCCTTTGTCTGTGGAGAGCGCGTAGAGATAACCATTGCTCGATCCGATGTGCACTCGTCCATTCGCGAC
>DASUPZ010000172.1:0-8197 GCA_036280855.1 Pyrinomonadaceae bacterium
CGGTGACCGACAACGCGCAGTCAGTTTACGAACTCTCGCTCATCGAGCAGATTCCAAACGTGGAAGAGGAGGTCAAGAGATCTCACAACGTCGACGTCAACTTCGCGCGCGCCAAACATTTGCTCGAAGAGAACGACGGTGCGGGCAACACGTTCAAAGCGACTGCGAAACCCGTGTTGATTGGAACGGCGGTTGTCGGCGCGACGACGATGATCTTTTCGATCATCATGGCGCTGACGGAAGGTTTGCGAGTCAACACTGAAGGGCTGTCGTTGCTTCACGCTCCGTTTGTGCTCGGAATAATCACGGGCGGTGCGGTGATCTACTGGTTCACGGGCGCGTCGATTCAGGCAGTTACCACGGGCGCGTATCGCGCGGTGGAGTTCATTAAGGCAAACATCCGGCTGGAAGGCGTCGAAAAGGCTTCGGTGGAAGATAGTAAGAAGGTCGTGCAAATCTGTACGCAATATGCGCAGAAGGGCATGTTCAATATCTTTCTGATGGTGTTTTTCTCAACGCTTGCGTTCGCGTTTGTTGAGCCGTTCTTCTTCATCGGATACCTGATTTCGATCGCAGTGTTTGGTTTGTACCAGGCGATCTTCATGGCGAACGCCGGTGGTGCATGGGACAACGCGAAGAAGGTCGTTGAGGTTGATCTCAAGCAGAAGGGCACTGCGCTTCACGATGCGACGGTTGTGGGCGACACAGTTGGTGATCCGTTCAAAGACACTTCGTCGGTCGCTATGAATCCGGTGATCAAGTTTACGACGCTGTTCGGATTGCTCGCGGTGGAGTTGGCGGTGAGCGTTACGGCGCGTAATAATGGCGACGCGACATTTACGCAGATACTCGCCCTGCTGTTCTTCCTCGTGTCGGTGTTCTTCGTGTGGCGTTCGTTCCACGGAATGCGGATCGGCACAGTGGCGATGGAGCCGAGGCGGACGGAGGAAGCGGTGAAGACGGCCGTGGGAGACTAGGCCGCAACGAGGCACAAGAGCAGAGATGGACACTTACGCAAAAGCAGATACTTTGATGGGAGCGGCGCTCGCGCCGCTCGATTCCACCCGTTCCGCGGGACTGGTCATTGTTTTTAGTTTGTTCATTGCCGCGTCCGCGCAGTTTTCGATCCACATTGGTCCAATTCCGATCACGGGCCAGAGCTTTGCGGTGCTTCTGACGGGCGCTTTACTCGGATCGCGTCTGGGCGCTGCCGCCGTCATTGCGTATTTGATCGAAGGCGCCGTGGGCTTGCCGTTTTTTGCAAACGGCGGCAGCGGGCTCGTTCGGTTCCTTGGACCAACGGCCGGTTACCTGGTCGCGTTTCCCGCGGCCGCGTTTGTCACCGGCGCGTTTGCAGAACACGGCTGGGACAAGCGTTATCACACGGCCGTAGCTGCGATGGCGATTGGATCGATCATCATCCTCGCCGCCGGTTGTGCGTGGTTTGCGATACTGACGAACACTCCACCCGTCACGGCATTTCAGATCGCGTGGCTGCCGTTTTTGCCGGGCGACGTGATCAAGATCCTTCTCGGGGCGGCAGTGCTTCCAACGGGCTGGGCATTGTTGAAGCGCAAGGCATCGGGCGAGCGGTAGATGTACGTTCTGAAAGTAAAGTCTCACGACCGCGAAGAGCTGGTCGAGTTTACTCATCTCGTCAGAGAAAAACTGAAAGAATCAGGTGCGCGTGAAGGGATTGTCGTGCTTTACGTGCAACACACGACCGCGGGACTCACGATCAACGAGAACGCCGATCCTGACGTCCCGCGCGATATGCTTCACGCACTCCGCACGTTGATCCCGCAGCACGGCATGCACTTCCGCCACGGCGAAGAAAATTCCGACGCACACATCAAGGCCAGCCTGACTGGTTCCTCGGTGACTGTTCCGTTTAATGATGGAGAGTTATTACTCGGACGCTGGCAGGGGATTTTCTTATGCGAATTCGATGGTGGCCGCGAACGCCAGGTCATCATGACAATTAGATAAGCCGCGGATGAACGCGAATAAACGCAGATCTGCGTTCATTCGGGTTCATCCGCGGCTTTTAATATTTCTGCGAAGCGTTCGATATCTGTTTTGGTCTTCTCGAGTTGCCGCCGGCTATCGAGGTATGCGGCCCACGTAGGTGTTTGGACGAGCGCCTTGGTCATGTCTTCATCGAGCACCTGGGCCATCACCGCAATTAAATCGCTCACGACGCGCGTGTGCTCGAGGAGGCTCTCGATGATCGAGTAAGCAAGACGCGCCTGTTGATAGTCGAGATCTTCAGCCATTAATCCTGGTACCAGGTGCCGCGTACAAACGGCAGCTCTTTCACGCGCCCGTTGATTTCGGGATCGACAACGACGTTTGTTCCCGGTTCGATGTGTTCGTATCTGACGTAGCCGAGCGCGATTGTTTTGCGAACTGTTGGTGACAACGCGGACGAAGTCACTCGCCCGATTTCCTGGTCATCCCTTTTTATCGCCGCACCCGCCTCGATCGCCTGGTCCGTGTCAAACTCGATCCCGACGAGTTTCTTCGCGACGTGTCCGCGGTGCTTGATGCGGACGATGATTTCCTGGCCCACGTAGCAGCCTTTCGTGTAGCTCACCGCGTCGTCGAGATTGGTTTCGATAACGACAGTCGTCTCATCCATGTCGCGTCCGTAGCGCGGAATACCTGCTTCGATTCGCAGTATTTCAAATGTGTCAGCGCTGACTGGTCGTGCGCCGGCCTCCTCAAATGCTTCTCGCATTTGCGAGGCCAGCGATGCATCGATAACAACGTCAAATCCATCTTCCGCGGTGTGAGTCGCTCGGATGATCGTTACCGGCGTGCCTTGCCATTCAGTTTCCACGACGCCGTCACGCGGCAGATCGAAAAACGATCCGGCAAAAGCTTTTTCAATCACTTCGACCGCGCGTTTTCCCTGAAGAGTCAGCATCACCGTCTCTGCAGTGATATCGGAAACATGAAAATCGCCCGCAAGCGTGAAGCGCGAAATCGTTTTCAACACCGCCTCGTGCGATGCCGCATCCGTGTCGATCAAATAACCCTTACTGTCACGTACGACACGCACCGCACCAATCAACCGCCCCTGCACAGTCGGAAATGCCGCCGGCATCCAGCGATTCTCAGCAAGCGTTTTCATGTCGTTACTGATGAGGCCATTGAGAAACATCACCGCTTCCGACCCGCTCACACGCACACGTCCACGCTCCGACAGGTCAATCAACCCCGCCTCACCACCTCTAACAGCCGAATATTCATTCATCATAATTCGCGTTCATCCGCGTAAATTCGCGGCCACAATCTGGTAATCCCTCAACTGCTCAGGCTCCCTCCGGTGCGACGCCAGCACCTGCGGGCTCGGATGATAAATGGGCACCAGCACTCGATTGTTCCACGAATGCACCTGCGCCGCCGACTCTTTCAAGCTCAACTCATGATATTGAATGCGCTTTAGCGCCTCGAGCGCAACTGAACCCAACGTCACGATCACCCGCGGATTTACTAGCTCAATCGTTCGTCGCAGGAACCCCGAACAGTTTGCGAGCTCTTTCTGCGACGGCCTCCGATTGGCGCCCGACTCAGTCCGCGGATTACAAAGCGCGGCACTCGTAATGAAAATCTCTTTGCGCGGAAGGTTGATCGAATTCAGATATCGATCGAAGTTCGCGCCAGACTGATCTCCCGAAAACGGCACACGCGTTCGGTCCGCTCCTTTTCTACCCGGCGCTTCACCAATAAACATAATGCGCGCATCAGGCGATCCGTTTAACTCACTCAACACCGCATTGCGACCACACATCGCCGGACACAACCGGCACGCGGCCGCATCACTCACCAATTGCTTAAAAATCGGGTTTTTAATCTGTGTCATCCGCGGCTAATAATGATCTCTCTCGTCACGATGTTGTAATCACCATTGCGATACGGCCAACCGTCTGGTCCAACCAGCTCGACCCGGATCGTGTGCTTGCCCGGAGTCCAGCCTTTCAGTACAACCTGTTCCCAGCGATCGATCCAAACCATCTCGTCATCGTCAACGAAGTAACGGACGCGAAACTCACCACCATCGCCTTTCAACTTCGCATTCGAGAGTGAGAAGTCGATCACCACTTCTTCACCTTCGCGAAACGCCTTGCCGTTTGGCAGGTTGAAGATCAGCAGCGGCTTCGCCGTGTCGACCTTTAACTTCGGATCGTCGGGTTTAGCGATGGTCTGTGTTGCGGGCCTGGTCTCGGCACGCAGCACCTGTCGCGGCGGCGGTGTTACAAACGTCGTCGCCGTCGTGTGTGAGTTCTCGTTGTTTCCCGAGCAGGCCAGGCACGTGAATAGCGCCGCCATCAGCCCAACGTGCAACAGCTTTTTCTGAACGTTCATGACGGCTTGCAGGATACACATTTATCCGTATGAAAGAGAAACCATCTAGACAATTCAGGTGACAGGTGTAAGAATCCGCCGAACCGACCAGCTAATCTCAAACGGAGGGCCACTGCTTTTCAACGCGCGTCGAACCATGACCACCAGAAAACTTCGCCTGCTTCTGATCACATCGTGCCTGCTGCTTGCCGCAATTACGTCTATCGTTGGTTGCCGCAACTCTAACACTGTTACCACAGGAGAATTTACTCCTGAGATCCAGCCACTACCTGCGCAGCTCACGACATACGAGCCAATGACGATTCCGGCAGACAACCCGATGACTCCGGAAAAAGTCGCGCTCGGGCGCCAGTTGTTTTTCGACGAGCGACTGAGTATCGACGGTTCGAAGTCGTGCTACTCATGTCACGTTTGCGAAAAAGGTTTGACGGATGGTCTACCGAAGGCAATTGGACCAGGGAACAAAACGTTGCCGCGCCACAGCCCGACGCTTTGGAACATCGGCTATCACAAAGAGTTTTACTGGGACGGCCGCAGTCCTTCGCTCGAAAAGCAGGCGATGGCCGCGTGGACAGGCGGAAACATGGCTGTAGGCGACAAAGCGAACGAGGTCGTCGCGAGAATAAACGCGCTGCAGGATTACAAGAAGCAGTTTCAGCAAGTGTTTCAGAGCGATGCGACCGCCGAAAACATCATGAAAGCAATCGCATCGTTTGAACGAACGATCATCAGCGGCAACACGGCGTGGGACCGCTGGCGCGCCGGAGATCAGAGTGCGATCAGCGATAGTGCGATGCGCGGTTGGAATATTTTCGAGGCTATCAAGTGTACCAACTGTCACGACGGCGTTTTGTTTACTGACCAGCAGTATCACAACGTGGGCATCGGCATGGACCAGCCGAATCCGGATGGCGGTCGTGCAAACTTCACGAAGAAGCCTGAAGACAAAGGGGCTTTCAAGACGCCGACGTTGAGAGACGTGGCAAGGTCAGCGCCGTATTTTCATGACGGGAGTGCGAAGACGCTCGAGGAAGCGGTCGACATCATGATTGCGGGTGGCAAGCCGAACCAGTATCTCGACAAGAAGAACCTCCAGCCGCAGAAACCTCTTCCGAGCCAGCGCGAGGATCTGTTGAACTTCCTGAGATCGCTGTCGGTGGAGAATTGCACGTTGAGCAAGCCACCGCTGCCGCAGAAATAAACCGCGAATTACGCGGATAGCTGCGGATCAGCTCAGACCCGTGGCCGTCCGCGTAATCTGCGGCTTAAGTCGTTTTTCAACCGCGTCCCACGCGATGTTTGAGAAAAACGCCTCGATGTATTTCGGACGTTCCGCGGGTTTGTAGTCAAGCAGGAACGCGTGCTCCCAAACGTCCATCACCAGGATGGGCGTGAAACCCGCCACGTTCCCGGTCTCATGCAGCGTGATCCAGTGGTTTGAGAGCCGGCCGTTTGCCGGGTTCTGATAACAGATGGCCCAACCCACACCGCGCATCTTTCCGATGCCGACAAAATCCGTTTTCCAGATGTTGTAACTGCCAAAACTTGCTTCGGCGGCTTTCAGAAACTCCGATCCTCGCGCCGGATCGCCAGAGCCACTGCTGGTCATATTGTCGAAATAGTATTCGTGCAGGACCATGCCGTTATATTCAAAGCCGAGCCTGCGCGTGAGCTCGGAGTAAGCGGGCATTTCGTCCTGATCGACCTTACCGTCTCTGATGTGTTCAGAGATCTTCTCGGTCAGGTTGTTGGTTTCCTTGACGTAGCCTTCGTAAAGTTTGAAGTGCATCTCAAGCGTTTGATCTGAGATTCCGTTGAGACCACTGAGGTTGAACTGCCGCGCAGTATAAGGGCCGGATGAACTCATACACACCTCCAGGTTGAAGAATTGGGGAATGTTGAGATTATGCCGAGCGTGTGGCGAATCCGTTGTGAGGCTGGTGATTTAGTGTGACAGAAATAGGTCCTATAAGTCCTATAGGACCTATTCCTGATTTGATTTCTTATCTTCCCAGAATCACCCAATCGCCGTGCGACGTGCCCATGAAAAGCAGCATCGGCAGCGAGAGCCAGGCGTTTGTGCGCGACGCAAGAAACGCTTGCCGCGCGAGTTCGGGCGGCGCCGCCGGACCTGTGCCCGCAGTGGCGGCGATGATGCGTTTGTTGTTGGGCCAGATGATTCCCCAAACGTTCAACATCATCAGAATGCCATAGGCACCGCCGATGCCAATCGAGTAAGTCTTGTTGCTGGCGTAGACTTCGGTGCCGATGGTAAACGCGGACGTGAAGAACATGACGAGTCCATACGTAAAGATCGCGATAAGCAGGAACATCACGATCGCAAACACGCGCCCGTCTTTCGTCACTGCCGGAACTTTTTTGATCAGCAGAAACTCGATTGCAAAGAGCACTATCGGATACAGCAGCCACATCACCAGGATGTACCAGATGCCTGGGTCGCTTCCACCCAGGGCCTTGGCGTTGGTCACGTCGGCCTTGAGAATGACCATCGCGTAATACATTAGACCAGCCAGGACTGTTACCACTGCGCCCCAGCGAAAATACCAAAGCGCGCGGCCGAGCAAATCAGGATTGACCTTCTTCTTCGTGTCTGCGTCGAGCGCTTTCTGGACCGGAACGTTTACGAGGTTAAAAAAGTAAAGCAGCCCGATCCACGTGATACCGGCGACGAAGTGAAGCCATCTCAGCAGGATGCGCCAGAGTTCATCCTGGCTGGGAGCGTTGAACACGTCTTGAAACATAGCCAGACTGATGGGGAGATGAGCAGTTGACTCAATTAGCATAGGTCCTCCGTGATGACGCTGGAATTACTCGCGAAGATTACACCTAGACCAACCAGCGGCGCAACGAACCAGGTTCTATCGTGGTGTCTTAGTTTGAAATTACGCCGAAGGCGTTCGCTAATTTCAGCCCAGGGTTCGAGCGTTCGCGAGAACCCTGGGAAAACAAATTGAAATCGCGACCAACCCTGAAAGGGTTAGGCAGTTGGCGAACCTTTTCAAGGTTCCCTGACTGTTTTGTGATCTAATCCCAAGGTTGTCGCTGCGCTTCAACCTTGGGCTGAAATTAGCGAACGCCTTCGGCGTAACTTCAAACGAAGACCCTACTGATTCTATGATGGTGTACGCTTGAGCTTCTATGTTCAGAGTTCAGCCTTCAGGCTGCTTTCTGACGAGCAAGCTAAAGCTTGAACTCTAAACAGAGCCGTACGAGTTCTAATCGTCCACCGGGCGAGTTCCAGGGTCCATGCCACGGACGCTGGCCTGATTGATCACACGAACTTTCAGATCGCTGTTGACACGGATCTGGCATGAGAGACGAACATTTGGCGCGAGCTCCGCTTCAACTGCGAGACGATTGCGTTCGAGCTCTCCCATTTCACCCGCTTCTCCTTCGAGTACCTCGACGCGACAGGTTGTGCAGCGCGCGTTGCCGCCGCAACGGTGAAGAATATCGATTCCGGCGTCTTCAAGTACGAGTACGAGTTTCTTTCCCGCTGGTCCTTCAGTTTCTACCAGGCCGCCGGCAGTCTCCGCTTGGATCTTTGGCATGAACAGTTGCTCCTATTTTGTGATTTGGGGGCTACAGCATTGCAGGAATCGCGGGATTGTACAAGATGAATTTAAACGGAAAAGGGAGACAGGATTGCTCCCGTCTCCCGTTGAATCTCATTGCGGTAAATGTTTAGGCGTTAAACGAAGAACCGCATCCGCAACTGCCCGTGGCGTTGGGATTCTTGAATGTGAAGCCGGAGCCCATCATCCCGCTCACGTAGTCGATCTCGACGCCATTCAGATACTGAGCG
>DASUPZ010000173.1:0-4482 GCA_036280855.1 Pyrinomonadaceae bacterium
TATCATCCGTAATCTGCGGCTCGAACCTGCTCGTCTCAAGGAGAAAAGTATGCGCTTCCGATTACCCCTGGTCGTTATCTGTCTGCTCGCTACAACTACTTTTGCACAAAATGGCGGTACGGCTAAGTCGCCGTTTGAAGAGGCGTTCTCGCGACTCGAATATCGCAGCATCGGCCCGGCGATCATGGGCGGACGTATCGCGGACGTTGAAGGTGTGCCGGGCGATGCGAACATCGTCTACGTTGCAAGCGCTTCAGGAGGTTTATGGAAAACGACGAACGGCGGCGTCACGTGGAAGCCGATCTTTGAGCGGCAGGGGACGATTTCCATCGGCGACATCGCACTCGCGCCGAACAATCCTGACGTGGTGTGGGTCGGAACAGGCGAGTCAAACGTCCGAAACAGCGTTTCGTTTGGCGACGGCGTTTACAAATCGACCGACGGCGGCAAGACGTGGCAGCACATGGGTCTCAAAGAGACTGAGCGCGTCTCCGCAATCGCGATCAATCCGCACAACCCCGACATCGTCTACATCGGCGCACTCGGGCATGCCTTCGGTCCAAACGACGAGCGCGGCGTGTTCATGACAACCGACGGCGGCAAGACATGGACTAAAACGCTTTACATCGACAACCAGCACGGCGTCGCAGATCTCGACATCGATCCTACCAACCCGAACATTCTTTACGCCGGCATGTGGAGTTTTGAACGCAAGCCGTGGACGCATCGCAGCGGCAGTGAAAAAGGCGGCGTTTACAAATCGATCGACGGCGGACGCACGTGGAACAAGTTGACGAATGGGTTGCCGAAACTGATGGGCCGCATCGGCGTTCGCGTCGCGCCGAGCAATCCGAATGTTGTTTACGCGATTGTAGAGGCGAAGGATGGGACGCTCTATCGTTCGGACGATCGCGGCGAAACGTTTCGCGTCGTCTCGAAGCAGGACTCGATCGTCTCGCGTGGTTTCTACTACACGACGGTGCGCGTCAATCCGACCAATGAAAACAATGTGTTTGCAGTTGCTTCCACTTTGTTTACGTCAGTGGACGGAGGGAAAACATTTCGCTCGATCACAAATCGCAGTCACATCGACTTTCACGCGCTCTGGATCGATCCGAAGAACCCGAAACGAATGTGGCACGGGCAGGATGGCGGCATCGGCGTCACCTACGACGGCGGTGAATCGTGGGAAGCTGTTTACAACATTCCCCTCGGCCAGTTTTATCAAATTCATGCCGACAATCGACTTCCGTTCTATTACGTGATGGGTGGGCTTCAGGACAACGGTTCGTGGGCCGGTCCAAGTCGCACACGCGAGCCCGCCGGCATCATGAACGACGACTGGCGCATGGTCAGTTTCGGCGATGGCTTTTACGTCATCAATCATCCCGATCATCCCGACGTGTATCTCTCAGAGTCGCAGGGGGGCGACATCGTCTGGACCGACTTTCGCACGCGCGAACAACAGGCGATTAATCCGTGGGGACGAGGTAGTGGCGGTGGACCAGCGGCGGGACAGAAGTTTCGCTTCAACTGGAATGCGCCGATCGTCTTTTCAGCGCATGATAAAACGACGGTGTTCTTTGGTGGAAACGTGCTCTTCAAGTCGCCGGATTTCGGCAAGACGTGGGAACAGATTAGCCAGGATCTAACCACGAATGATCCGGAAAAACTCAAAGAGGCCGGTGGTCCGATTGCGATCGAGAACACGACGGCCGAATATCACGCGACGATCATCACGGTCGCGGAGTCGCCTGTTCAAAAAGGACAGATCTGGGTGGGTACTGACGACGGCAACGTGCAACGAACGACCGACGGCGGGAAGAATTGGACCAACCTGGTAAAGAACGTCAACGGAATCGCCGCAAACTCGCCTGTGTCGCACGTTGAACCTTCGCGCACCAACGCCAACACGGCTTACATTTCGTTTGACCGCCACATGTTCGACGATTTCAAGCCGTACATCTTCAAAACCACGGACGGTGGAAAATCGTGGACCAGCATCTCGGGAAATCTGCCGGCAAAAGCCTACGTGCAGATCATTCGCGAGGATCCGAAAAACACGAACCTGCTCTACGCGGGAACCGAGATTGGCCTGTTTGCTTCGTACAGCGGCGGTAACAACTGGATACCGCTGAATCTCAAAAACCTGCCGAACGTCGCGATTCACGATATCGTCGTGCACCCGCGTGAGAACGATCTGATCCTCGCAACGCATGGCCGCAGCATTTACATCTTCGACGATGCGACCGTGCTCCAGCAGTTGACGCAACAGATTCTGAACAGCAACGCGCACATGTTCGCGATACGACCCGCGCTGCGTTACACGGCGCGCTTCACGCGCTACGGCATCGGCGACAAAGTCTTTACTGGTCCAAACCCGGCAAACGGCGCGTTGATAACTTACTATTTGAAAGACAAGCTCGACGACAAAGCGACTCTGAAGCTGCAGGTGTTTGACAGCGCCGGAAAGCTCGTGCAGGACATCGAACGGCCGTCGCGCGAGAAGGGTTTGAACCGCGTCGCATGGAACCTGCGTTTTGGTGGTCCTGAAGTACGTCGTCCGCCGACTGAAGAGCAGCTCGCTTTTGGCGGTGGGCCACGTGGTCCACTCGTGTTACCCGGCACTTACACCGTGAAGCTCACCGTGAACGATAAGACGTTTGAGGAACGAGTGGAGGTGAAGCTCGACCCGACGATCAACGCTTCAGTTGCGGAACTCCGGGAAACGCTCGACATGCAGATGAAGCTGCGCGACATGCAGTCGACGATTAACTCCTCATTGCGTTTCCTCGACAGCCTCAAAGAACAGCTCAAGGCGACGCAGACGACGATGAAGAACCTGCACAAAGAGCCTGATAAGGAGATGACTAAGGCGCTCGAGGACTACATCAAGGAGATCGATAAGCTGGCTGATCGATTAGCGGCGCGCAATGAGGGACTTGGGTTTGCCGGGATATCACAGGTCAGCGACGACATTGGCGGGTTGTTCTTCAACCTCGATTCAAACTTTGGACCCACGCTTGGGCAGAAGCAATACTTTGCGGAGATCGAACCGGCGTATCGCGGGAGACTTGATGAGGTGAATAAGTTTTTGAGTGAGACGTTGCCGCAGTGGAATGAAAAGCTACGCGCGTGGAACGCACCAACGTTGACCACGCGCAAGCCATTTTAAGAAATCTTGCAAATCCTGTTCATCCTGTAATCCTGTCCAATGTTTGACAGGATTACAGGATTTGCAAGATTTACATGATTTTGCCAAATCGGATATTGCCGTTAATGCCCTTCGCGGTGATGCCGCTGCCGCCGCTGCCGATGCGTGCGGAGTAACTGCCGCGCTTCTCATCTTTATCAATCTGAACGTTCTGCAAGTCGGAAGTTACTCGTCCATTCATGCCGCGCGCATCAAAGTCGGCATTCACATCGGCTCCAAGTTGCAACTCGATATTGCCGTTGATGCCGCTTAACGTAACGCCATCCTGATCGAGCTTCTTCAAACCAACGACGACGCTTCCGTTAATGCCCTTCAAGTGTGCCCTTCCCGTGGCGCCTGCGATCTGGACTCTGCCGTTGATACCGGCGATTTCAACAGGCCCTTCAATCTCTCCACTGGTAACCGCTCCATTCACGCCCTTGGCGAAAAGTGAAATCTGTCGTGGCAGCTTGAGCGTGACTCGTTCACTAGCCGATGAACCCCTGAACCGAGAAAAGAAACTATCGTCTGATTTCTCACCCTTGATGCGCAAACTGTTTCCATCCGCTGTGATTGTGACCTTGCGTCGATCCAATGCTTCCTGCGACGACGCGATTCGCTCGATTGTAACTTCGGCTTTGTTAGTGTTGGAGGTTTCGATCTTAACCGCGCCATTGAGGCCGATTAGCTCCACTCGCGCGCCCGGCGAAAGTTCGTGACTTTGATGTATCTCGTCGCGAACATCGCCCGTTTGCTCATGCGAAACCAGCTCGCGAATCTCAGCTACCCGCGAAGAGGAGCGAGCAACCACACCGGCGATGCCCGCCAGAATTACCAGGACTACCAAAATCACAATTCGCTTCATGACTATTTCCTCAGAAAAGTGGTGAAAAATCGACGCTCGGCTCTTTAACGACAGCCGCCCAAAATTTGTTTCGACTGATTTGCATGTTGACAGCGACTTAGCCGCAACATAGAGTCTTGAGCCTCACATTTATGCCAGACCGAAATTCAAAAGATCTGAAACTGCTTCTGGTTGAGGACTTTGAGGACACTCGCCTCTTCATGCGCCTCGAGCTCGAAGACCAGGGGTTTATCGTGTTCGAGGCTGAGAATGGCCAAATCGCGGTCGACATGGCTATTCGCGAAAAGCCGGATGTGATCCTGATGGACCTCACACTTCCTCTCATGGACGGGTTCGAAGCGACGAAGTTGATCCGCCAGCACGACGGACTCAAGAACGTTCCGATCATCGCCGTTACTGCGCACCAGGAAGACGATTTTAGATC
>DASUPZ010000174.1:0-5830 GCA_036280855.1 Pyrinomonadaceae bacterium
TGATCGATAACAAAGCGGCGCCAGGCCGCCGCACTCCAAGGAGGCGTCCACATTAGAAGGAGCCCCGATGTTTAATCTCAAAACAAAGCGACGATGTTTCTTGTTCGGATCAGTGTTAATCCTGCTCTTTGCATCTGCGACATCCGCGCAAACCGTTACCGGAACTCTCCGCGGCACGGTGAGCGATTCGACAGGCGCAGTTCTTCCCGGCGCGGACATAGTCATCCGCAACATCGAAACAGGACAGGAGCGGAACCTGAAAACAGGCAGCGAAGGCGTGTACGTGGCTCCGTTTCTACCCCTCGGCCGCTACACGGTTTCCGCCTCAAACGCCGGGTTCAACAAGATCGCACAGGAAAACGTCGAGGTCACTCTCAACCAAACCACGGTAATCAACTTCACGCTCAACCCGAGCTCGGTTACCGAAGCCGTGGTGGTTTCATCGGAAGCGGCGCCGATCAACACCACGAGCGCCGAGATCAAAGGCTCGCTTAATGCTCAGGAGATCCTCGACAAGCCGACGTTCAACCAGGGCAGTTTCCTGACGCTCGCCGAAACGTTTACCGGCTTCCAGGAAAACCCGACTTCCGGTCAAAACAATCCCACCGCATCATCGGGCTCATCGATCAATTTCAACGGCACCGGCACGCGTGGTGCCACGTTCCAGATCAACGGCGTCAACAACGACGACTCTTCCGAGAACCAGAATCGCCAGGGCGCATCGTTGTCCACGATTAAAGAGTTTCAGGTCATCAGCAACAACTTCTCGTCGGAGTTTGGCCGCGGCTACGGCGCAGTCGTGCTGGTCCAAACGAAAGCAGGCACAAACCAGTTGCACGGCGATGCCTACTGGTATCACAACGACAGTGCTCTGAACGCAACTAACAACACGTTTGCGCCGGGAGCGAGAAAAGGCGTTACGCGCCGGAACCAGTTTGGCTTTACGTCGGGGTTTCCGGTGTTCAGGGATCGATTATTCAGTTTTATCAGCCTGGACCACATCGAGAATTCCGGAGCAAACGCTTTCAACCGCGACGTGTTTACCCTCGCCGAACGCAACCCAGCCAACTGGTTTTTGCAAACGCCGGCAAACGACACGCCCGCAAACCGCGCGTTCATACAGGGCGTCATGGATCGGTTTGCGAACGCGGTGCCAAACGATCCGGCTGCTGGTCCAAGGGTCTTTCGCGGGCAGCAGGCGTTTGATTTCCCCGCACGCGATTATTCCGGACGTCTCGATTGGAACCCTCGCGAGGCAGACACTTTCTCCGCCCGCTGGCAGTACACGCGGCAACGTTTCGAGGCCGAAGACGTCATCCCCGGCGAACGCGCCGATCAGAATCACAAACAGCAGAACTTTGGTCTGACGTGGACGCACATCTTCTCGCCGAGAGTACTTGGTGAGTTTCGTTATGGACTCGGTTTGAGGACCACGCTGGTAAACATCGCTGCCGGAAACGACACGCCCATCATTCGTTTCTTCAACCCGACTCCGATCACCACGCAATCGAGCATCGGCAGTGCCGGCAACTTCCCGATCCAGCGCTATCAAACCGACAACCAGTTTGTCTACAACTTCACCAGCCACCTCAGCACGCACCAGCTGCGCGCAGGTACAGACATTCGCCGCCAGCAGCTCGACGACCTCGCCGACAATTTTTCACGCGGGTTCTACAGCAGCGCGGTCGCGACCTGCAACGGCATCAACTACGTCACCGGATTCAACCAGTTCATCAACGGCTGCACTCCAAACTTCCAGAAAGGATATGGTCCATTCTTCCTCGAGAACCGCCTTCCGGAAGCAAACTTTTACTTCGAAGACAAGTGGTCGCCGCATGCGAACCTCACCCTCACGCTCGGCATGAGATATGAGTACGTTTCAGGGCCGAGCGAAGCCGCCGATCGCATCAACTACGGAATCAAGGACGACAAAGACAACTGGGAACCGCGCATGGGTTTCGCGTGGAGCCCGAAGTTTGAAACAGGCTTTCTGCATAGCCTGTTTGGGAATGTCGGCGACTCATCCTTCCGCGGCGGCTACGGAATTTTCCACGGGCGCATCTTCCAGTCAGTGTTTTCACAGGGCGGCGCGACTGTAAGGTTCAATCCGCCGAACGCTTTCTTCTACAACCAGTCAGGATTGGCGACCGCGACGTTCAACCCCGTGAATCTTGCCGATCCGACGAACGGCTTTGTGTTTGTTCCTGGACCACAAACCGCGCGTCACACGGTGACGATGATCGATCCGGGACTGGAAATGCCATACACGCAACAGTGGAACCTGACGTTTGAAAGGCAGATGCCGTTTGCTTCAGCGTTACGCGCGAGCTACACCGGCAATCGAGGCATTGGATTGCTGCGATACGCGCTCGACAACCTGCCCTTGCACGATCCTGTAAACGGCGTGCTCGTTGCAAATCATCCGAACAACCCTGCGAACCTGCGCGGCCAGGTGATCAGGCTCGCAAGTGACTTTCAGTGCGCAGGTACGAACGGCACGACTGCGATACCGTTCACGCCGCAGTGCCCCGTAGCAGTTCCGATCGGCGCGCTCGAATACAGCTTCCGCGTGCCACGCATAAACGAACGCAGACCGAATGGCCAATTCGGCACAAACGTGGCGGTCTCAAATGCTGCGTGGAGTTACTATCACGGCATGCAGCTCGAGTGGATCAAACGTTTGAGCAGAAACCTGAACTTCCAGGCCGCCTACACGTGGAGCAAGGCGATCGATACAACTTCGGAAGCGACGTTTGTCGGCGCGGGCGACAGTAATCAAAACGGCAACAATGCAAGCGAGGCACGCGCGTTATCACGTTTCCACACGCCGCACCGTTTCACAGTGTATGGCACTTATCGTCTGCCGTTTTTCAGCGCGCAAAAGGGAGTGCTGGGCCAGGCTTTTGGCGGCTGGCAGTTTTCGGCGGTGATGAAGCTCGCGAAAGGAACGCCGTTTACAGTCACAACAACCGCGCTCGATCTCAACTTCGACGGCTTTAGCGAGAGCAGGCCCGTGCTGCTCGATCCGTCGATCCTTGGCAACAGCGTGAATCATCCGTCAACGTCGCGCGATGTTTTGCCGCGTACTGCGTTTCGAACGTTGACAAGCGCCGATGTCAACACGCCGATACTCGGACGCAATACGTTCTTCCTGGACGGCACGAAGACGGTGGACTTCGGCGTCGCCAAGATCTTCCGCATGCCGTGGGAAGGACACCGGATCACGTTACGTGCTGACATGTTCAATGCCTTCAATCACGTGCAGTACGGTTTTCCGAGCGCGTTGATCAGCAACACAAACTTTGGAGCAATCACTGGCGTAGCGACGTCTTACTTGCCGCGAAACATCCTGGTATCGCTTCGTTACCAGTACTAGGCCGCCGATTTATGTACAAATTTACTTGTGCTATCTGTGTTTATCTGTGGCTGTGTATTCCTGCGCAATGCCCAGCCCAGGAGGTCAGGGCTTTGTGGGTCGTCCGCACCACGCTCACCTCGCCCGAGAAGATTCATCAGCTCGTAAACTCCGCTGCTGATAACGGCTTCAACACGCTCATCGTCCAGATCCGTGGGCGCGGTGATGCTTACTACGACTCGAAAGTTGAGCCACGCGCAGCCGAGTTGAAAGATCAACCGCCGACTTTCGATCCACTCGCGCTCACGCTTACCGAAGCGCGCAAACGCGGGTTGAAAGTTCACGGTTGGATCAACACAAACCTGCTTGCGAATCTCGACGCGCTGCCCACGCATCCGGATCACGTCTACAACAAACATCCCGAATGGCTTGCCGTGCCGAAGCCGGTTGCGGCCGAACTCCATGACATGTCGCCGCGCGAGCCAGCGTACCGGCAAAAGATTGTGGAGTGGTCAAAGGCCAATCGCGGCGAGCTGGAAGGTGTTTACACCGGACCGGCAAATCCGAAAGTGCGCGATCACATCTACAACATCTGGATGGATGTGTTGAAGCGTTATCCCGTTGACGGTTTGCACTTCGACTATGTTCGTTTCGCGAGTCCCGATTTCGATTACAGCCGCACGTCGCTGAAAAACTTCCGCAAGTGGCTGGAACCGCAACTCACTTCAGACGAGCGTCGCAATCTGAAGCGATCGTTGAAGGCGAACCCACTCGCAGCGCCCGAAATGTTCGCGGCGAAGTTTGCCGACTTCCAGCGCGCGCAAGTGACTTCACTCGTCGAACGGATTTACAAAGGCGTCAAGAAACGACGGCCCGAAGCACTCGTCTCAGCGGCAGTATTCGCAAACGATGAGAACGCATACACACGTCGTTTTCAGGATTGGCGACGCTGGTTGCAAATGGGAATTCTGGATGTTGCGTGTCCGATGGCGTACACGACTGACACCGCAGTCTTTCAGAAGCAGATCGAAGTGGCAACGAAGACTGCGCACGAGGCGAAGCGTCGCGTCTGGGCAGGTATCGGCGCTTATCGCATCCCGTCGGAATCGGCCGTTGAGAAGATCAACGTCGCGCGCTCGCTCAATGCCGAAGGATTCATTTTGTTCTCGTACGACTTTACGGCGCGGCCGAGCGACTTAAACCCCGAGGGTGCATACCTGGAGCGAATACGGCGCGCCGCTTTTTGAATCCGTTCAGAGTTCAAGCTTTAGCTTGTCCGAAGAAGAGCAGCCTAAAGGCTGAACTCTGAACTTAAGCCGCGTTTTGAAAATCAGTTCAGAGTTCAAGCTTTAGCTTGTCCGAAGAAGAGCAGCCTAAAGGCTGAACTCTGAACTTAAATCGTAAGGGTTGCTTGTTGCGCAGGTATGAACCAATGTGTAAAAATACCCAGACTCGTTTGTGAGCAACAGCTTCTTCTATCCAACGACAATCGCATTGCCAAACTTGAGAAAACCCCGGTTGAGTTGTGGTTCTCCCAACCATGAAAAGGATCGCCCAATGAAACGTTACTTCGAACTAAAAACTCTTTTCTTCGCACTTGCATTGATTCTTGCATTCAGCGGCGCGGTCTTCGCCCAGGAAGAGACCGCGGCCACTGTCAATGGCCAGGTCACTGATGCGACCGGCGCCGTGGTCGCCGGCGCAACCGTCATCATTACTAATGACGCGACACGCGCAGAACGACGCATGCAGACCAACGAAGACGGTCAATTCGTCTT
The DNA here is from genome assembly GCA_036280855.1 of Pyrinomonadaceae bacterium. GTDB lineage: Bacteria > Acidobacteriota > Blastocatellia > Pyrinomonadales > Pyrinomonadaceae > PSRF01. Next base: position 5,134 of record DASUPZ010000174.1, read on the forward strand.
CACGCCGCTCGCGCCAGGCACCTACACGCTGACGGTCGAACAAGCCAACTTCAAGAAATACCAGGAGAGCGGCATTACGCTCAACGCCAGAGACCGTCGGAACTTGAATCTGGTGCTGGAGATCGGCAACGTCAGTGAGCTTGTCACGGTGACCAGCGAACAGAACGTCGTGCAGGACAGCCCCACCGGGCAAACGCTCATCTCGAGCACGCAGGTGCTGGAAATTCCGCTTCAGAATCGCGACTTCACGAAGTTGCTCGAGCTTGCGCCCGGCGTCAGCTCCAGTCTCGACGACGAAACGGGCTTTGGTCTTGCAAACCGGTTTGACGTTTCCATCAACGGCATGCGACGCAACAGCGTGAACGTCTTCGTCGATGGCGTTTCGAATACAGACGTCGGCTCAAACATCACGCTGCTGTCCACGCCGACGATCGACTCGATCAAAGAATTCAAAGTGCTGACTTCAAACTACACCGCTGAGGTCGGGCGATCCGGCGGTGGCACGGTAACGATCGTGACCAAGGGTGGTGAGAACGACTTCCACGGATCGCTTTACGATTTCGCCCGCAACGATCGTTTCAACGCAAACTCGTTCTTTAATAATCGTCGCGGTCGTAACGCTAACGGTGATCCTCTTTCTCCCGTTCCGAGACTTCGCTATCACAACTTCGGCGGGACGTTCAGCGGTCCGGTCACG
>DASUPZ010000175.1:0-4994 GCA_036280855.1 Pyrinomonadaceae bacterium
TGTCTTGATCTTTCCGGCTTCCTCACCAGCAGGAGCTGCACCTTGATTTGGTCCCGTAAACTTCAGCGCTGCCGGTCGCCGCGCCATTCGTCTCTGTTGCAAACTCTCCGGCGCCTGTTCGGACACCACTTGCAGGTTGAACAACGATCGAATCGTGTTGGTATCTATGCGATCGAGCATCTCCTGAAACAAATCGAAACTCTGTTTCTTGTATTCGACAAGGGGGTCCTTCTGACCATAACCGACGAGTCCGATGCCCTGTTTCAGGTGGTCCAAAGAAAGCAGGTGGTCTTTCCACTGCGCATCGATGATGTTCAGCATGATGATACGCTCGTAGGTGCGCATCGCCTCTGGTCCAATCTGCTGTTCCTTCCCTTCGTACTTGACCTTGAGCCGCTCCCAAATCGCGTCAACCACTTCCGGCGACGTCATGTTTTGAAGCTCGAGCCGCTCACTGTCTGTGTCGAAGTCGTAGATCGTTTTGATCTGCGTCTTGTAGTTTTCAACGTCCCAGGCGTCCTGCGACACGTCCGGATTCAGGTACTGCTGCGTCAAATCTGATAACAGATCGTAGGCAACACCAGCCGCCGGCGGATCACCCATCAGGTAGTCGCGCTGGTCCGGCTCTTCCATCAACTGGCGGCGCAGACCATAGATGGTCTCGCGCTGCTTGTTCATCACGTCGTCGTATTCGAGCAGGTGTTTGCGAGCCTCGAAGTTTCGGCCTTCAACCGACTTCTGCGCAGCGGCGATTCGCTTCGAAACCATCCCCGACTCGATCGCGACGCCTTTCTCCATGCCCAGCCGTTGCATCAAGGCTTTCACTTTGTCGCCCGCGAAGATTCGCATCAGATCGTCTTCAAGCGACAGGAAAAACCGCGACGATCCCGGGTCGCCCTGGCGTCCCGCACGACCGCGAAGCTGATTGTCGATGCGCCGTGATTCGTGACGCTCGGTGCCGATGATGTGCAAGCCACCCCGCTCGACAACTTCCTGGTGCTCATCTTCAACGATGCGTTTGGCCTGCTCAAAGGCAACGCGCCACTGCTCTTCATTGGCTTCGTCCGGATCGATCTCTTCCTTCTTCAAAAACTCGCGCGCCATGAAGTCGGGATTGCCGCCCAGTAGAATGTCGGTACCACGGCCCGCCATGTTCGTCGCGATCGTTACAGCACCTTTCCGGCCCGCCTGCGCAACGATCTCAGCTTCACGCTCGTGATACTTCGCGTTCAGCACGTTGTGCGCCACTTTTTCTTTCACCAGCCGACGTGCAATCAGCTCCGAGTTCTCAACGGAAACGGTACCTACGAGGGTCGGCTGGCCTTTCGTGTGACACTCCTTAATCTCTTCGATCACCGCATCCCACTTCTCGGGCAACGTGCGATAGATGACATCCGAGGAATCTTTACGAACCATCGGCATGTGCGTCGGGATCACGATCACGTCGAGCTTGTACGTCGCATTAAACTCGGCTGCCTCAGTTTCGGCAGTACCGGTCATGCCCGATAGCTTTTCGTAAAGACGGAAATAGTTTTGCAGCGTAATCGTCGCGAGCGTCTGGTTTTCTTTCTCGATCTCGACGCCCTCTTTCGCTTCCACCGCCTGGTGCAGTCCGTCAGACCAGCGACGACCTTTCATCAAACGGCCGGTGAAGTCGTCGACGATGATCACTTCGCCGTCCTGGACCACGTACTGGTGGTCCAACTTGTAGAGCGTGTGCGCCTTCAATGCCTGCTCGACGCAGTGGAGCAACTCCATGTTCGATGGATCATAAAGATTGCCGACGCCCAGCAATCGCTCCGCTTTATCAACGCCTTCTTCAGTAAGCACCGCGGTGTGTGCTTTTTCGTCGACAACGTAATCGCCGGTCTTCTTCCCGTCTACGTCCTCACCTTTTTTCAAGTGCGGAATGATCGCGTCGGCGTTTTTGTACTTATCAGTCGCTTCGTCAGAAGGTCCGGAGATGATCAACGGCGTTCGCGCTTCGTCGATCAGGATCGAGTCAACTTCGTCGACGATCGCAAAGTAATGACCACGCTGCACACAGGTGGCGAGGTCAAACTTCATGTTGTCGCGCAGGTAATCGAAACCGAATTCGTTGTTCGTACCGTAGGTGATATCCGCAGCGTAGGCAGCCTGCCGCTCGAAGTCGTCCATGTCGTTCTGAATACAACCGACTTCGAGTCCGAGGAAACGATGTATCTGGCCCATCCACTCAGCGTCGCGTGAAGCCAGGTAGTCGTTGACGGTAATGACGTGTACGCCGCCGCGACCGGTGAGTGCATTCAAATACGAAGGCAGAGTCGCAACGAGGGTTTTACCTTCACCGGTACGCATCTCAGCGATCTTGCCCTGGTGAAGAACGATGCCGCCGATTAACTGCACGTCGAAGTGACGCATGCCGGTCGTGCGCACGCTGGCTTCGCGGACGATTGCGAACGCTTCGGGCAATATCTCGTCGAGCACTTCCCGCTCGCGTCGCTTTCGTTCTTCCTTGTCTTTTGTATCGCCGACTGCCTGTTGCACGCGCTCTTTGAAAACGGCAGTGCGCGCACGCAGCTCGTCGTCAGAAAGCGCCTGCACCGATGGTTCGAGTGCGTTGATTTTATCGACCATCGGGTTGATCGACTTTAGGAATCGCTGATTACTACTGCCAAAAAGTTTGGTTAAGAACTTATCGAAACTCATATCAATAAATAACTCCGAAGAGATGCTTGTTATTAAACAGTTTTTCTAACGCGGGTGCAAAGGATTGGGTTCAACTGCCTCCTTGGAGTGGGAGGGATCTTCAAGCGCCGGAGGTGGCCATCTGCTTCTTGATCATGTCTAAGACAGTCTGACGCGGCATTGAGAAGTTGACTACGACTTTTTTACCGTCGGGAGTGGCCTTCGTGTTTTTCATCAACTCCGCTTCATCTTTTCCGGAACGCGCGAGGGCGCCCAGGACAAGTGAACCATTGAGGCCGCCCGCAAGCTTCACCGCGCTGTTTGGTGACGAGGCTTCCGACTCTATAGACGCAAGCACCTCCTGCTCACCCTGCCTGATGGTGAACTTCACGGTGGCGCCTGGATTGTCATTGCTGATCGCCTTGAGGTAAATAAGCAGTCCGCTGTCGTTGAGCGCTGCGACCATTTTTCCGAAGAGCTCGACGAGATTAGCGTCGCCTGTTTTCTGTTTAAAGCGAGGATTCTTCAGTTTCCCATTTTCATCGAGTTCGGCCTCGATCACTATCTCAAAAGGTTTATTCAGATCGAGCTTGCCCTGGTTTTTCAGATCGTTTGCATAGGAGGCAAAATCCTTCAGCACCTTCTTATTGATCTGATTCTCGTCAGGCAAGGTCACATTGTTTTGCTCGGCAGTTTTCTCGAGCTCCTTCTGCGCTTCTTCGGGCGTCAACGGCGCTGCGCTCGGGTTTGGATTCGGACTCCCTTGAGCAATTACCGCTGAAGGTGACGCAGAAGCAGCAGCAGGGCTCGCCGACGGCGACGCACTCGCCACCGGAGCCGGCGAAGGAGAAGCTTCCGGATCGGGAATATCTCGTTGCTGGCTTGCCTGCGAAATTATCTTCGGTGCGAATGGATCCGGAGTGGCGGTTGCTGCCGGCTGCCCGTTTGCAATCTGGTCGCCGAGCGCAAAATATCCATCGGGATAGCGAAACTTCTCAACATGAACCATCTGCACTTCGTCGCCGATCTGAGTCGCCTGGTAGTCTCTATCTACAAACGTGGTGTTTGCGATTAAAGAGGCAATGTTGACGGTATCGCGCACGGCGGGCACGTAGATCACCAGCGCCAGAAGTGCCAGATGCACCCCGAGCGAGGCGCCGACGAGCTTGGTCAGCACCACGCCCCATCTGCGGTCACTGTTAACCTCAAAATTTTCGAATAACTGCGCCATCGGCTAATCTTATGGAAATTCGCAAATACCGTTGTTAGACGCCTTTACTGCGCGTTCCGTTGCGAGAAGAGATTGTAACAGGCCACCGCCTCAAAGTTAGAATAAACCCATGCCGCGAAATAATGGGAAAAACTGGGATAAACACCGCTCGCGACGTCGCAAACCTTTTCGCAAGCCCGAAACCGTCGATACGTCGCGACAGCCCATCGTCCCGTCGCGAGAAGTAAAACGTCTACTCGAGGGAATCGGTTCACCTCCTGTCAGACCATTTAAACCTGACCCGTTTCAACTCGAAGCACTCGCCGCCCTTGAATACGAAGACGTGCTCGTCACGGCGCCCACGGGCAGTGGCAAAACGTGGATTGCGCGTGAAGAGATCCGGCGGCTTTTGGAAAGCGGGCGGCGCGCCTGGTACACCTCACCGTTAAAAGCACTAACCAACTCGAAATACCATGAGTTTATTGAGGAGTTTGGGCCGGGGCGCGTCGGAATACTTACAGGCGACCGGAAGGAGAATTCAGAGGCGCCGCTGATCGTCGGCACCACCGAGATTTACCGCAATCAACTTTTCGACTCGCTGCGAGGCGGAAGTGAAGTCAGCGCCGATCTGGTCGTGCTTGACGAAGCACATTATCTCGCGGACGAAGACCGTGGTCACGTTTGGGAAGAAGCGATCATCCTGACGCCGCCGCGCATCCGGCTTTTGCTTTTGTCTGCAACGATCGGAAACGCGCATGAGTTTGCTCTGTGGCTGGAGGAAGTGCGCGGCGTGCGTTGCGGCGTGATCACGGGACCGGGAAAGCGCCCGGTGCCTTTACGTTCGGCCGTGTTGCTGCCCGATCGACGTTTGCTGCCGTTGTTGAATGAGCAAGGGAAAGTGAATCCCGAGGTTGCGGTATTAGCCGCAGATGAACGCAGATGAAGTGGCGAATGCCCGAAATGCCGTCGGCAACTCTGCTGGCGGCGCTCGATAGTTACAACCTGCTGCCGGCGATCGTGTTTCTGCCCACGAGACGCCGCTGCGATCAGGCCGCGTCCGAAGCAGCTCTCGCCCGTCGCGATCCAAACGACACTCGTCGCGAAGCACGCCGCGACT
>DASUPZ010000176.1:0-6780 GCA_036280855.1 Pyrinomonadaceae bacterium
ACAATCACAAACGCACTTCTAAATAGATTTGCGCTTTTCGGGTTGCATTGTGCCCTGGCTCTGCTTCTCGCGTTGCTTTCAGTCGCCGCTGTTGCCGCCAGAGACGTGAGAATCGAAGACTATGAAGGGCGGCAAATAACCGCCGTCGAGCTCGTCTTTGAAGGCACTCCCGCAGCGCCTGCCGCGCAGGCCGAGTTTCTTTCCTTACTCAAAGTTGCCGCTAACACGCAGTATTCAGCAGTGCGAGTGCGCGACTCGCTGCAAGCCCTGTTTGACACGGGTCGTGTCGCCAATGCGCGCGTGGAAGTGATTGAAGAAGGTACTCCAAGAACCGGACCTGTGCGTCTTCGTTTCGTGGTGAAGCGACAGGTACAGATTGGCGAAGTGCGAATCGAGTTTGCAAACGAGATCACGGGTACGCCGATCTCGGAGGAGGAAATTCGTGCGCGATTTAATTTCGTTGCTACCGGTAATCGTCTAACGCAACAACTGATTAATCGCAACGCCGATGAGATTCAGGTTTACCTGCGCGATCTTGGTTACTTCAACGCCACCGTCGAAGCCACCGAACAACTAAGCCCGCGCGGGCTGCGTGCCACGGTCACTTATAAAATCAACCCTGGCGAGCAGGCTAAAGTCGAAGAATTCAACATCGCGATTGCCGGTTTCGATCCAACGGCGGTTCGCAATTCGCTCACGCTCCAAAAGTCAGTTCCATTTACTCGCGAGGCTCTGGCTGCGGATACCAACCGCGTGCGCGAGGCACTGATTGCGGCGGGCTATCTCTCGCCTGTGCTCGATGATCCACGCGTGGAGCGCGACGCGGAGAAGAACGCGGTAACGATTTCTTTGAGAGGCTCTGTCGGACCGAAGGTCACCGTCGCAGTTAAGAACTACGAAATCAGTGAAGACACGCAGCGCGAGTTGTTGCCCGTCAAGCGCGAAGGAAACATCGACTTCTCGGCAATCGTCGAAGGCGCGCGCCGGATTCGCAACAAGCTCCAGGAGGATGGTTACTTTTTCGCCGAGGTAACTGAGACGTGTACGGTCAGTAATCCGCCGGCTGATCTTGGACCAAACGGCACGGAAGAAACGTGCCAGAATCTGAATCCCGTCACGCTCGCCGGGCAAACCGTAAACATCGAATACCAGGTGGAGCAAGGCAGGCGCTTTCGTGTCAGCGACATCCGCATCACTGGAACGAACCGGTTGAGGTTTGAAGACGTTGAGGCCGACTTAAAGAGCCGGAAAGCCAATGCCATCGGATTGATTCCGTTTCTCGGTTACGGACGCGGCTACACGAGTGTCACGCTTCTGGAGCAGGACCGGCGCACGGTCGAGGCTTACATGCGCGATATCGGTTTCCGTAAGGCGTCTGTCCAGGTGTTGCAGGGTGTTTCAATCGACGGCAGCGACCTGATCATCACCTTTCAGGTCAACGAAGGGCCGTTAACGCGTATCGCGGGCGTTGAAGTAAAAGGAAACACGATCTACACGGACGAACGACTTCGCCGGGTGTTGAGGACTGTAGTTGGTGCTCCGTACTCCCGTTCGCAGGCGCGTCTCGACGGCGATCGAGTTGCACAACTCTATTCGCGCGAAGGATACGTGAATGCTCGGGTCGAGTTTTCGACAGTCGAGTTGCCGATGAAGGGCGAAGAGGAGCAAGTCCGTATTCTTTACTCGATCGCTGACGAGGGTGAGAAGGTCTATATCAACCAGATCCAAATCAACGGCGTTACCGGCGACTTAAACACGCGACGCACGAAGCGAGCAGCCATCCGCAGAGCGATTCCGATCGCTGAAGGTGATGTGCTCAGGGCCGATCGAGTTTCGGACGCCGAGCGTGAGCTCTATCTCACTGACGCTTATCGCCAGGTGATCATCCGTACCGAACCCGCAGGCGAAACGAGCGGAGGTTACCGGCAGCGCGACGTCATCATTGACGTGGAAGAGAAAAAACCGAACGTGATGGATTACGGCGGTGGCTTTTCAACTGACGCGGGCGCACTCGGCTTGTTTGAGATCAGCAACGTCAATCTTTTCAACCGGCTGCGTCACGGCGCGATGCGGCTTCGCGGCAGCCGCCGGCAGCAACTCGTACGTCTTGAATATCTCGATCCGCGTTTCGCGAGATACAACGAAACGCAGTTTGCACCTCTTGCCGTTTCGGTTGAGTACCAGCGCGACTCGACAATCACCCGTTTCTTCCGTTCAGCGATCGATCGCGGAACGATGGGAATCGTGCAGCGTCTCGACGAAGATGGAAATCCGATCGACATCTTTGGTAACGAGGTAAACGAGCCGACGATCAATCGTTTCACTACGGCAGTCGAAACACAGCGTGTGCTCGACCGTCGCACGCGCACGATCGTGTTTGGCCGTATCAGCTATGAAGACGTCCGTTTGTTTAATCTCGAGAGTCTGGTCGTAAGGCCGATTCTCGAGCCTGACGACAAGATACGTCTCTCAAAGATAGGTGCATCGTTGGTGAGAGACACGCGTGAGCGTTGCGAACCCGGATTGTTGGCGAGGAGTCTTGATGCCGCTGACGATGAAGTGCCGGGGAATCCGGGTGAGGTCTGTCGCTACAACCAGACCGATGCCACGCGCGGTGGTTTTCTGAATCTCGACTATGCCGTGGCGTTGCGACAACTGGGCGGAAACATTTCGTTCAATCGTTTCCAGGCGACGTACAGGCGTTACTACAAGGTTTCTGCATTCAGAGATACGGTGCTTGCCGCCAACATGACGCTCGGTCTCGCGAACTTGTTCAACCCACGTGACCGTGACGGCAACGGAACTATCGACGAGATCGATCTCACATTGCCCATCAGCGAACGTTTCTTCTCCGGCGGCGCGACAACGTTGCGTGGGTTTAACTACGAGGAAGCCGGTCCGCGCGAGGTCGTGATTCCGGAAGGTGAGTTCCGCAATCAGGACGGCGACCTTGTGTTTCTCAATCCGTTCACCGTGCCTGTCGGCGGAAATGCGCTCGCGATCATAAATCTCGAGGCGCGAATTCCGGTGACGCGGTCAGTGCAGGTCGTGCCTTTTTACGACGGAGGCAACGTTTTCCGCCGCATTGGCGATCTGTTTGGTAGGGACGATCCGGCGCCGGTTCCGCCGGGTGACATCCTCGCGGAGATCAAGGCAGCAAACCTGCGCGCGCGTTGGACCAACACGGTGGGCCTGGGGCTCCGTTTACAACTGCCGTTTGGCGGCGCGCTCGCGGTTGACTACGGTTTCTTACTGAAGCCGCCTGAGTTTTTGATACCGCAGCGTGGCCCAACAGGGCTGTTCGATGCAACGCCGGCGGTATTTCGTCTGGGCCGGGGCAACCTGCATTTCAGGATCACGCAGACGTTCTAAGTTTATGAAGATGCTACGGATATCGTTTCTGGCTCTTGCGTTCTTAACTGTTGCCGTGCCGTGTCGCGCACAAGACGTCGTCGACAAAATGGTGGCAACTGTAAACGCCGGGGTAAAGACCGATTTGATCACGTACTCCGATCTTCTCTGGCAGTTGGCGTTGCAGCCCGCAACCGTGCTCGACAATCCGTCTTCCGCCGAACTCAATCGTGCGCTTCGTCTGCTGATCGACCAGCGGCTCATTCTCCAGGAAGCTGAGAAGCTGCCGACGATCGTTCCGACGGCAAAAGAGATTAGCGATGCGCGAGATGAACTGACTCGGAACTTTGCCTCGGTGCCGGAGTTTCAACAGCGGCTCGAGCGTGTGGGGATGACGAGCGAAAAGTTGGATGAGATCATCGAGCAGCGTCTAAAGATGGAAAAATACCTCGACTTTCGCTTTCGTAATTTCGTAGTGATAAATCAGAAGGAACTTGCGGACTATTACAATCAGGTTTACGTACCTCGATTGAAAGCGCGTTTTCCGGGACGGATTGTTCCCTCGCTCGAACAGGCGCGAGCGGAGATGGAGCGGACACTGACAGAGGCAAAGATAGAATCCGATACGGATGCATTTTTAGACACGATCCGGGAACGTGCGGAAATTGTGATTTTAAGCACTGTATAGGCAACAGATGCGCGGTCAATTTCCAACTATCGGTCTTGCATTATCCGGTGGAGCGGCGCGCGGCAACGCTCATGTAGGTGTGTTGCGGGCATTGCTGGAGAACAAGATACCTGTCGACTATGTGGCGGGAACGTCTGCGGGTTCCCTCGTCGGTGGCGCCTTGGCTTCCGGTATGGAGATCGATCAGATCGAGGAGCTCGGGCGCAAGATGCGCTGGCGCGATATTGGCAGGATGACGATGTCGCGGCTTGGAGTGCAGAGTAACGAGCGTCTCGAACAGTACGTGCGGGCGTGTTTACCGATCACTAAGTTTGAAGATTTGCCGGTTCCGTTTGCGGCGGTTGCGACTGAGCTGAAGACCGGCAAGGCTATCATTCTGCGTGATCGAGGCGATGTGCCGTTTGCGATTCGCGCGAGTTGCACAATACCCGGCTGGTATGTGCCGGTTATTGACGAGGAGGGCCGGCAACTGGTCGATGGAGGGCTGGTGGCAGTCGTTCCAGCGACAGTCGCGCGTTCCCTCGGGGCTGATATCGTTATTGCGGTTGATGTAAACGCTGAAGGCGCGACTTTCATCGGCCCGGCAAGCTCGGTGATTGGAGTGTTGTTGCAGTCGATGCTGGTGGTCCAGAAAACCGCGTCACATTACCAGTTGCAGTCGTCGGATGTAGTGATCAGGCCGAAGGTGGGACACATTCGCTGGGATGAGATGGGCCGTGCCGAGGAGCTGATAGCCGCGGGTTATGAGGCAGGGCTCGAGAGTGTTCCTCGCATTCTGGCGTTGATTGATGAAGCGGTGAAGGCCCAACCCAGGTGGTACCAGCTCCGCCGTCGCAAAAGATTACCCGCAACCCGCACGCTCAGCCTCCCTTCTTGAATTTGTTCAGAGTTCAACCTTTAGGTTGTGGGTTCGCTTGGTGAAGACAAGCTAAAGCTTGAACTCTGAACTTTGAACTCTGAACATGTTTCTTGAATTCCTGTCGTATTACGCATTTACATAATCCATAAGAAAACTGAAGCACTGAAGGAGCTCGGGAGTCAAACCCGATGTTTATCGAGGTTATCTCTGTGCCCGACCGGCCAAAGATTGTATTCGGAAGACGTGTCGTGCGTCTTGGCGTCATTCTGACTCTGCTCGCAGCGGCAATCGGCGCAGACGTCCTTCTTCGTTCGTACACCTACTACTCCCAAATCATCGACGCTCGACTCGCAAGTGGTTACCTGACCAGCAGACCCGGGCTTTACGCGGCTCCGCGTGTACTGCAATCAGGCCAAAAACTGTCGCGCGACAAGCTCCTCGCTGCTTTGCGACGTGCGGGTTACATCGAGTCAAACGCGAGCAACGTGTGGAGTGGAAGTTTTCTCGTCAACGACTCCACGATCGAGATTCGTCCCGGTCGTTCAAACAAGACACAACCAGAACTGGTGCGCGTGAACTTTGCCGGAGACGAGATCGACGAGCTACTCGGTGACGGCATTACGATCGATTCGTTTGCGTTGGAGCCCGAGACCTTGTCGAACGATCTCTCTTCAAAGGGTGGAAAACGGGAGGTACTGAGTTTTCCTGAGATTCCCGAGGTGATGGTCCAGGCAATTCTCTCGATCGAGGATCGTCGTTTCTTCGAACATTCGGGTGTCGATCTGCGTGGTTTGGTACGTGCAGCATTGAGAAACGCCGTCGATGAGCGTTTGGGCCAAGGTGGCTCGACGATCACGCAGCAGCTTGTCAAAGGGACGTACCTGTCACCTGAAAAGACTTTTCAACGCAAGTATGCAGAGGCGATGTTGTCGCTCGCGCTCGAACGCCGTCTCAGCAAGAACGACATCTTTGCGCTCTACTGTAACGAGGTCTACCTGGGCCAACGTGGTGCGGTCGGCGTGCGCGGTGTGAAAGAGGCGGCAAGAGTTTTCTTCGGCAAGGACCTCCGCGATGTCTCTGTGGCCGAGGCTGCAACCCTCGCCGGGATGATTCAGAGTCCAACGCATTACTCACCCGTGCGCCACCCTGATGCGGCTCGGGCAAGAAGAAATGTCGTCCTGGCCGCGATGCAACAAAACGGCTGGATCAGTTGGGAGCAATACACGGCGGCCAACGCCGCGCCAGTCGTAGTTGCGCCTCATCTTGATGCTGATAACTCGTTGGCGCCATACTTCGTTGATTACGTAAACCGGGTCGCCGAATCGCAGTTTCAAACTTCAGGGTCTGCGGAGCGCATCTACACGACGATCGATCTCGAGTTACAGCAAGTTGCAGAGCAGGCACTGAAACGCCAGTTGGACCGTCTCGATTCTGTTTACCCCGGTCGCGACGTGAAACCGCAGGCGGCGCTCGTGGCCCTCGATCCACACACCGGAGACGTCCTGGCGATGGTCGGCGGGCACAACTACGCGGAGTCGCAACTCAATCGCGCCACTGATGCGCGACGCCAGCCTGGATCGACTTTCAAACCATTTGTTTACGCGGCCGCACTTGAAGACGGAATGTCGCCGGTGCAGATGTTCATGGACGCGCCGCGCGAATTTGTTTACGACCGCAACAAGATTTATCGCCCGGCGAATTACGGCGGTGGTTATTCGATGAGTGAAGTGACGATGCGCACCGGTCTCGTCAAATCGCTCAACGTTGTCACAGTGGATGTCGCATTGCAGACTGGGCTCGCGCGAATCTCAAACCTGGCAACAAGGTTTGGCCTGCCGAAGCCTGAGCGTTATCCGGCGCTTGCTTTGGGTACTGAGGAAGT
>DASUPZ010000177.1:0-10920 GCA_036280855.1 Pyrinomonadaceae bacterium
CTCGAGATCGCGCGCGGCTACGCCGGATTCAAAGGCACGATCGGACACGAGTTTGTCGGCGTCGTCGAACAAAGCACCAACCGCAAACTGATCGGCCAGCGCGTCGTCGGAGAAATCAACGCAGGCTGCGGCAAGTGTGAACTCTGCCGCGCCGGCGATTCGCGACATTGCCCGTCACGCACAACGCTCGGCATCGTCGGACGTGACGGCGCGCACGCCGAGTTTCTTCAACTTCCAAACCAGAATCTCTTTCCGGTCCCGAAGAACGTCCCGGACGAACGTGCAGTCTTCACTGAACCACTCGCCGCCGCGTGCGGGATCCTCGAACGCGTTTCAATAACCCCTTCCGATCGCGTGGCCGTCATCGGAGATGGGAAACTCGGATTGCTGTGCGCGCAAGTAGCCGCCCACACGGGCGCCCAACTGATTTTGATCGGAAAACACTCTTCCAAACTCCGGATCGCAGAGCGACGCGGCATCGAAACCATCAATCCTGAAGCTGCTGCAAAACTGGCGCGCCAATTTGACGTGGTCGTGGAAGTGTCCGGCGCCGCGGTGGGATTCGGCCTGGCGCTCGATCTCCTGCGTCCAAGGGGTCAACTGGTTCTAAAGTCGACCTTTCACGGGAAAACCGAACTGGACGCCGCTCGAATCGTCGTCGATGAGATCTCGATCGTCGGTTCGCGTTGTGGCCGTTTTTCCCCTGCGCTCGACCTGCTGAAGAAAGCTGCGGTGGACGTTGATAGCCTTGTCAGCGAAGAGTATCCCCTCGCCAAAGGCGTCCACGCCATGCGCCGCGCAGCAGCTCGCGGCGTCCTGAAAGTCCTTTTACGCCCCTGAATTTTGGCTCCGGATGAAAGTTCAGAGTTCAGCCTTTAGGCTGTTTCTTCAGTAGGCAAGCTAAAGCTTGAACTCTGAACGCAGGTTTTTTGCTCGCAGACAACCCTTTCGCTATACTCTATCCCTTTCCCTGGGCTTCGACTGTAATTCCAGAAGGTGGTGAAACATGCTTGAGGTTTCTAAAAACAACACGACAGACCAAGAACGAACGATTCTGCGCAAACTCCGTGTCTGGATCGCTGCCTTAGCCGTCGCATCGCTGCTCGCCGGCATCGGCATTGGCGCGATGCTGTCAGGGCGGACGACGGTCGCGCAGGGCGACATGCAGATTGCCCGCGCGCCCGAGGCGTTGTCGGCTTCGTTTGCCGAGATCGCGCGTCGCGTGGAACCTGCCGTCGTGAATATCGAAACCACCCAGAAGCAGATCGAACTCGCGGAAAAAGAGGAAGACAAGGAAGACCAGACAAATCCCCTCCTCGACATGTTTCGTAACCAGAGACGACGCGTGCCGCGCGGGATCGGCAGTGGCTTTATCGTCAATCCCAAAGGTTACATTCTGACTAACCACCACGTGATCGAAGACGCTGTGCGGATCACTGTCGGATTACAAACAGGTGAGAAGTATCGCGCCACCGTTGTCGGCGTGGACGTGGAAACTGACGTCGCTGTTCTCAAGATCGACGCACCGAAAGATCTTCCAACCGTGACTTTGGGTGATTCCAACGAAGCAGAAGTGGGCGATTGGGTGCTCGCGATGGGCTCACCGTTTGGACTCGACCAAACGGTCACCGCAGGAATCATTTCCAAGAAAGAACGAGAAAATCCCTCCGCTTACAACGTGTTTCAGCGTTTCCTGCAAACTGACGCCGCCATCAATCGCGGTAACAGTGGTGGACCGCTCGTCAACATGCGCGGCGAAGTGATCGGCATGAATTCACAGATCGCGACTTCAACCGGCGACTACAACGGCATCGGCTTCGCGCTGCCTGCAAACGAAACCAACTTTGTTTACAAACAGTTGATCGCGCAGGGCAAAGTCAAACGCGGGTATCTTGGTATAACTCTCGATTCTGTACATGAAGAGTTTGCGAAGGTCTACGGTCTGCCGGAAGCAAAAGGCGCGATTATCACTTCCGTCACGCAAACGGAACGCGGCATGACGACACCCGCAGCGGGCGCGGGACTTCAGGCAAGCGACATCATCCTCGAATTCCAGGGTGCTACTGTTAACAACGCACAGGATCTGATTCAACGTGTTGCGAGTACACCGGTGGGCCAGCAGGTGACGCTCACTTATCTCCGTGACACCAACGGCAAACTCGATAAGCGGACTGCAACCGTAACGCTCGCCGAACGACCGTTGCGAAGGAACCAGGAGTGGATTGCACCGTCCAAGGACATGGTGAAGGACGACAATCCAAGGGGCAACGCTCTGCGTCTTGGAATCACGCTCGCCGAACTAACGCCGCAGTTGCTCAGCGAGCGTCATCTAACCGGCGTTCAGGGTCTTTTCGTCAAGGACGTCGATCCGAATGGACTGATGGCGGAGGTTCGTATTCCGCCGACGGGTGCGCCGGCGATGGTTGAAGGCGACGTCATTAATCGCATCAATCGCACACCGGTAACGTCGCTGGGCGATTTTCAACGCGTGTTGAGCGGGCTGAAAGCGGGCGACCCGATTGTGCTGAACATCACGCGCGTGCAGCAGGATGTGAGAGGCGCCCAACAGGTGCCGCTGATCGTTCAATTCACTTATCAATAAATCCGCGTTAATCCGCGGCAAAAGAATATGGCCCAGGCAAAGAAAGCAATTGCAAAAACCGGCGGGAAAGCCGCGGCGCGTAACGCCGCGCGTGCTTCAGTCAAAACCTATCACAACTATATCGACGGCGAATGGGTCGCAAGCCAGTCGGGGGAGATGTTTGAAAACATCAACCCTGCCGACAACCGCGACGTCGTCGGTCGTTTTCCTCTTTCAACCAGCGAAGACGTAAACGCCGCAGTCAACGCCGCGCAAAATGCCTTCGATCGCTGGCGCAACACTCCCGCTCCCAGGCGCGCGGAATTGCTCTTTCGTCTCGGGGAGATCCTGATTCGCAACAAAGAACAGTTCACCGCCGACATGACCCGCGAGATGGGTAAGGTTTTGAAGGAAGCCGGCGGCGACGTTCAGGAAGCAATTGACTGCACTTACTACACCGCCGGCGAAGGCCGTCGACTTCACGGGTTCACCACACCAGCCGAAATGCGCGACAAGTTTGCGATGTGCGTGCGCCAGCCGGTTGGTCTTTGTGGACTGATCACGCCGTGGAATTTCCCGATGGCGATTCCTTCGTGGAAACTGATCCCTGCGTTAATCTGCGGCAATACCGTCGTCATCAAACCCGCGGAAGACACACCGCTTTCCACTTACAACCTCGTCAAAGCATGCGAGGAGGCAGGCATTCCGCCGGGCGTCGTCAATCTTGTCACCGGTTACGGCGAACCCGTCGGCGCAGCGATGACGAACCATCCGGCGCTGCGTTTGATCTCGTTTACCGGCTCGACTGAAACCGGACGCATCGTCGCTTCCGCCTGCGCGGAGCGCAACGCGATCTGCTCGCTCGAGATGGGCGGCAAGAACGCCATCATCGTGATGGACGATGCCGATATCGATTTAGCTGTTGAAGGCGCCATCTGGGGCGCCTTTGGTACGTCAGGCCAGCGCTGCACTGCGTCGTCTCGCCTGGTGGTCCATAAGAAGGTCTACAAGCAGTTCGTGACGAAGCTCGTCGAAAACACGAAAGCGTTGCGTGTCGGCAACGGCGCCGATCCGAAGACTGACGTTGGTCCGGTTATCAACAACGACGCCGTCGAAAAGATCATGGGTTACATCCGTATCGGACGTGACGACGACGGCGCGAAGCTGGCGACAGGCGGCAAACGTCTGACGCGTAACGACTATGCGAACGGCCACTTTATCGAGCCGACCGTCTTCGTCGACGCAGCTCCTGACATGCGTATCTCGCAGGAAGAGATCTTTGGACCAGTCACCACCGTGATTCCCACGAGCTCGATTGAAGAAGCCATCCAGATCGCGAACGGAGTGCGTTACGGGCTTTCTGCCGCCATTTACACGCAAAACGTCAATCGCGCTTTCAAGGCGATGAACGAGATGTACACCGGCATCTTCTATGTAAACGCTTCGACGATTGGCGCCGAAGTTCACCTGCCGTTCGGCGGCACGAAAGCGACGGGCAATGGCCATCGTGAAGCAGGCACCCAGGTGCTCGATATCTTCTCCGAGTGGAAGTCGATCTATGTCGACTTCAGCGGCAAGTTGCAACGGGCGCAGATCGACCAGGTCGAATCGCCTCAATGACGGTCTTTAAATTCAAGCCAGAAGAAAGCACAAAACCCGCACATGATTATTGGTCTGCCTAAAGAAATTAAAGACAATGAGTATCGAGTAGGACTAACGCCCGCAGGTGTACGCGCGCTCAAGGATGCGGGCCATGAAATCAGGGTCGAGAGCCAGGCCGGCGCGGGTTCCGGTTTTGAAGATCCGCTTTACGAACGCGCGGGCGCAACCATGGTCCAATCGGCAGACGACGTGTGGGCCGCGGCTGAAATGATCGTGAAAGTGAAAGAGCCCATCGCGCCTGAGTACCCGCGTATGCGCGAAGGTCAACTGCTATTCACCTATCTCCACCTCGCGCCCGATCATGCACTCACGCAGGAGTTGATCAAAAGAAAAGTTACGGGCATTGCCTACGAAACGATCACCGACCGGCGCGGCACATTGCCCCTCCTGACGCCGATGTCGGAAGTTGCTGGACGCATGGCGATCCAGGTTGGCGCACACTACCTCGAGAAGATGAGCGGCGGCGGCGGAATCCTGCTGGGTGGTGTGCCGGGTGTGCCCGCCGCGCGTGTGGTGATTATTGGCGGCGGTGTTGTCGGTACAAACTCAGCGAAGATCGCGGTCGGCATGGGAGCGCACGTTACGATCATCGACAACAACCTGGATCGCCTGCGCGAGCTCGATGATATTTTCCTGTCGAAGATCTCGACGCTCGCTTCGAGCGCTTACATGATCCACGATGCGATCTCGCAAGCCGATCTGATTGTCGGCGCTGTGCTCGTGCCGGGCGCAGCCGCGCCGAAGCTCGTCACGCGAGCCATGCTCAAGGATGTTCCGAACGGCGCGGTGATTGTAGACGTCGCCGTCGATCAGGGTGGTTGCATCGAGACGACGCACCCGACCACGCATTCGAATCCAACCTACTACGTCGAAGGTGTGCTGCACTACTGCGTTGCAAACATGCCGGGCGCAGTGCCTCGCACTTCAACGTTCGCACTGACCAACGCTACTTTGCCTTACGCTTTGAAACTCGCGAACAAGGGTTTCATGCAGGCGATTATGAGCGACTCGCATTTGAAAGAAGGCGTTAATACATACGCCGGGCATTGCACCTACGAGGCTGTCGCTTCGGCGCAAGGCATTCCTTACACGTCGCTGGACCAACTTATCCGGAACACGGATTAAGCGGATTTTTCGGACGCGGATCAGCGCGGATCTTTGTGGGTGACGTTCTCGATTGAGGCCAGGAGATCTTCGGGGGAGACTGGTTTTGAGAGGAAGGCGTTTACCTGCTCGGATTCGTCGGTTGTGTTGCGCGGATCGAGCGCGCTGAGCAGGATGATCGGCAGGTGGGCCAGGTGAGTGCTGCTCCTCACGAAGCGGCATAACTCATAGCCGTCGAGATTGGGCATCAGGGCATCAGTAACGACCACGTCGACAGTCTCTGCAAGCAGAAACTTCATAGCCTCTAAACCATCACCCGCGGACAGAACTTTGTAACCGGCACGCTGAAGAACGACTTCGAGGTAGCGCCGCAAGGCTGGATCGTCTTCGACCAGCAGGACACAGCGGCCCTTATCCGGCACTTGCGCCAGGGGCGATATGATCTCGAGTTGTTCCTGATTGGTCATCTTTTGCGGGCTGAGTTTTCGAAGGCCTGTGAGGCTCTCGTCGTCACTGAGCCGGGGTGGCTGGACGTTCAAGCAGATTAGACCGCCCGCGCTGTGTTTGTCAATGTTTACCCCGTTCAGAGTTCAGCCTTTAGGCTGCCTTTCCGAGTTCGAAGCGCAAGCTAAAGCTTGAACTCTGAACTAGTTGCCGTCCAGAAACTCGCGGTGCCAGAGTTCGAGGCCAAGTAGTTGAAAAACCTGTAGGTTATAGTCCTCACGGCCTGAAAAATTCGCGTCCAGAACACGCCTCACCTCGCTGGGACGGAAAATCCCGCGCCGCCTCACCGCCTCCTCGGACAATAAATCCGCGATCAACGGCCGGAGCGGACCCCGCAGCCACGAACGGATTGGCGCCCCAAACCCCGCTTTCTTCCGCCAGACCACGTCCTTCGGCAAAACCGCTTCGAGGGCGCGCTTCAGCACGTATTTTCGCTTGAGCCCTCGCAGCTTCAGACGCGGCGGCATGCGCGCGGCCATGTCGATCATTTCTCGGTTTAGAAACGGCACACGCACTTCAAGGTTCGCGGCCATTGACGTTTTGTCAGTCGTCATCAGGTTGAGGCACGGAAGAAACGTTTTTAAGTCGACGTACAGAAGCCGGTTCAGCGGCGCGGCTTCGGACGCGCGTGCGAAGTAAGCGCGATGCGCGGCGTAAGGATCGTATTCGCCTGTGAGCGTGCGCCACTCGTCCGAATACAGCCGGTGCTTTAATTCGTTTGTGAAGTAAGTGCCGTAACCAAGATAACGATCTTCGAAGTCGAGTGCCGCGCTGCGCGCAAACTTTTTCGCGTTGCGAAGCGGCGCAGTCAGTCGTCCCGGCAAACCACCTGGCAAAGCACTGGCAACAGTTTTCATCAACGGCCGGCGCAAAAGGTTCGGCACGGGATCGAATGCCGACGCGATCTTCATCGCCATCTGACGTGGATAACCTGCGAATACTTCATCGCCGCCCATGCCCGAGAGCATCACTGTGAGCGTCTCGCGCGCCGCACGCGACACGAGGTAACTCGGAATGGCCATGTCGATCGGCGGCTCTTCCATGTGATGGACCAGCTTCGGCAGGAGATCGGCGACGGACGGCTTCAGCATGATCTCGTGATAGTCAGTTTGAAGTTGTTCGTTGACGCGGCGCGCCCAGCGCACGTCGTCAGGGATGATGTCGTAACGCAGGTCTTCGCTCTCGATGCCCACAGTGTAAGTGCTGATCGGCCGCCCATTGCTGTGACGCTGCATCATCGCGACGATGCCGGAAGAGTCGATGCCGCCGGAGAGAAACGATCCGAGCGGCACGTCGGCAACCATCTCCATCTTCACGACGCGATCGAGCGTGTCGAGCACGCGCTCGCTCCACCACGCTTCGCTTTTGCCTTCGTCGACGCGATCGAACGAAACGTCCCACCATTCCCTCAGCTTCACCTGGTCGTCGTGAAACTGAAGCATATGAGCCGGCGGAACAGTCTTCACGTTTGCAAACAACGTGTTTGGATCGGGCGACCAGAGAAACGTCAGAAACTGGTGCAACGCCTGGACGTCAAGTTCCGGCTTGATCAACTTCGTGGCGAGGATGGCTTTGATTTCGGAGCCAAAGACAAACGCCGCCGGTGCGTTGTTGCGAGCGGGAATAAAAGCGTAATAGAGAGGCTTGATGCCGACGTGATCGCGGACGAGAGTCAGCGTGCGTTCTTTGTTGTCCCAAACTGCGAACGCAAACATGCCGTTGAAGCGCGGCACTGCGTCCCAGCCCCACTCGGCGATCGCAGCAAGTAAAACCTCCGCATCACAATCGGTGCGAAATTCATGTCCGAGCGAGCGCAACTCTTCGCGAAGTTCGCGATAGTTGTAAATCTCGCCGTTGAACGTGAGGACATAACGGCCATCAGGCGACAGCATCGGCTCGTGCCCCGCCGGACTCGTATCGATAATCGCCAGCCTGCGATGCCCCAGGCAAACACGACGTCCCTGAGAATCGATCTCCGAAACCCAAACGCCCTGATCGTCGCGCCCCCGATGCTCCACACTTTGAAGCATCGAATCAATGAGCCTCTGCGGCTCAACACTAATAACTCCTACGATCCCACACATAAATCCGTGTTTTTAATCCGTGTTATCCGTGGCCAATGTCGAAAGGCCGGCGCTCACGGAGAGAATCGAGCGCGCGAAACGTAGCGCGGCTAGTGGCAGCGAGTTCGTCGAGACTTATCGGAGCAGCACCGCCGCCAAGCACGCTCGCGCACACCTCGCGCACCTGCGCCTGCTGACCTTTATCCTGCGCCTTCAACGTCACCTGCTCTTCGCGCCCGTCTTTGTAAAGTGTCGCTCGTCGAAAGTCGTCGAGCACAAAAGTCTTTCCTCCACCAAAGATCTCCACTCGCTCTTTTGCCATGGCCTTGTCGCCTTCACTGAGGTACGCGACGCTTCCATTCGATCCATCGGCAAATCGCAGTGTGATAAAAACCGAGTCGGCATCGACGATCTTGCTCGACTTCGCGCTCACCGCTTCTGCAAACACAGAGACCGGCGGCGTGCCGATCAGAAACTGCATCAGGTCGATGAAGTGACACACTTCGCCAACGATCCGGCCGCCCCCTTCCTGCGGGTCCTGTAACCAATGCTCTTTCGGGAGACGACCAGCGTTCACGCGATACAGTATCGAAAGGGGTGTCTCGCGCCCTGCGAAGAACTGCTTCGCCCGTTGGGCCAACGGTGAGAAGCGCCGGTTGAAACCAACCGTCAGCTTTCCCGCCGAACTCTGCGCCACATCCAACACCGCTTCGAGTTGCTCATCGTCGAGCGCGAGCGGCTTTTCGACAAACGCGTGCTTGTCGCGTTCGAGAATCTTTCGCGCGAGTTCGGCGTGCAGATCGTGCCGCGTGCCGATCACCACGAGATTCACATCCGCATCATCAAGCACTTCATCCGCACTCGAAACTGCCTGCGCGAATCCAAATCGCTTCCCAACGTTGTGCGCCGAGACACCTGAAGCCGTCGCGATCGATCGAAAGTCAACACCTTCGCTCTTGAAGTGCGGCAGCAGCATCGCCGGAACGTAACCGCCGGCGCCGATCACGCCGAGCACTATCGACTTCTCCGCTTTTCGAACCGCCGGCGCCGCACCGAGTGAAACATTCCGCGCGACCTCACTATGGGGATCGTAATTCAGCACCACGCCGAGATACGGTTCTCGCATATCGCCCGAGATCAACTGGTATGCACGATCAGCTTCGCCGATCGGAAACCGATGCGTCGTCAGTCGCTCGACGTTGACGCGTTTATCGCCTGTGAGTTGCAGAAAACTCTCGATATTTCGCTTCTCGGTCCAGCGCACGTAAGGCAGCGGGTAGTCGTGACCGCGTTCTTCGTAATCAGGATCGTAGCGGCCTGGTCCATACGACATCGAGACGATCAGTTTCAATTCACGACTGAAGAACGGCGGGCGTGGAATGTCCATTCCGGTCATGCCGACGACAATCACGCGACCTTTCAAACGCGACACTCGCGCCGCAAGCTCAACCGGCTGGTTAGAATCGGTTGCGGCAGTAATGAGTACCGCGTCTGCGCCGTAACCACGCGTCCACGTCTCGATCTCTTTCGCCGCGGCGTCATCAGAGATCGCAGCCCTGTCAGCGCCCAGTTCCAGGGCCAATGCAACGCGCGACTGGTCCAGGTCCAGGCCAAACACGCGACAGCCATTCGCTTTTAGAAGTTGGACGGTGAGTTGGCCCAGGAGACCGAGGCCAATCACGACCACCGATTCACCGAGCGTGGGTTCGGCCAGGCGAACGCCCTGAAGCGCAATCGCGCCGAGCGTTCCATACGCTCCCGACTCAAAACTCACATCTTCCGGAAGATGCACACAAAGGTTTTTCGGAACTGACAACACTTCCGCATGCGACGCAAACCCAACCCCCGCACATGCAACGCGATCTCCAATCTGAAACTCCGCCACGTCCTCTGCCACTGCTGCAACTATCCCCGCCGCGCTATAACCCAACGCCTGCGCCGCAGCCATCTTGTCGCGCACGGAGGCAAACGTGTTGAGCAATCCCTCATTCTTCACCTTCGCCACAACAGCCTTAACAAGATCCGGCCGCTGCCGCGCCTCCTGCACCAACCCTTTACTCACCAGCTCAACCGCAGCCCTCTCCGTCCCCGCACTAATCAACGACGCAACCGTGCGCACCAGCACACGCCCACGCTGCAACGCAGGCACCGGCACCTCACCCACAAACGGCCTTCCCGTCTTTCGATTCTGCAAAACCTGCTTCATCCGCTTTTCTTTATCCGCGCTTTTGATCCGTGTTATCCGCGGCCAACACACCTTCAATAAGTTCACTCACCCACTCAGCACGCGCATCCCACGTCCCCGACGCAACCGCCGCCTGCCTTCTCGCCCCCGCCGTCGCATCACTCTCGTGCAACGCTTCCTCAACCAACCGAATAAAATCGTCGCGCGTGCGCGCAATCCGCAGCACGTCGCGCATCGGCTCATACTCCGGCAACGGCGAAATCACCACCGGCTTCCCCGTCGCGAGATACTCACGCACCTTGATCGCCGATCCATAGCTCGTAAAAGACTGCTCAGTTTCCCACGGCAACACGCAAACGTCGAATCCCGCGGCATACGCCGGCAGATCCGCATACGCGACGGGCGGCAGAAAATGCGTGTTGGGCAACTCTTCGATCTCGAGCCCACGTGAACGATTCCCGATAAACACCCACTGCCACTCCGGCCGCTCGCGCGCAGCGCGTTTGATCAACTCCTGATCGACGAGCCACGGCTCGATCGCGCCAAAGTAACCCAAACGCGGCCGCGGTATTCGCTCAATCTCAGAGGCAACTTCTACCGATCCATCTCCAACACGCCGCCAGTGATCGAAGTCAACGCCCTGCTCGAGCAGGTGCGATCGCTCGCACCCGCGCGTCGCTTCGTTGAAAAGTTTTCGACCGGAGTAGAAGATGAGATCGGCGGCGTCGATGGCATGTTCGTGAAGCCTGCGTATCGTTGCCGGATCGGTAGCATGATCCATCGTGTTCGCATCATACTTGTCTGACACCTGATAGACCACT
>DASUPZ010000178.1:0-3292 GCA_036280855.1 Pyrinomonadaceae bacterium
CAATCGAGCGGGCGCACGCGGGCTCGACGAGTTGCAGCCTCCTGTTGCATTAACTCCGCAGCAAATTCTGGAATTGCGCGACGCTGGCCACGTGTTGCTTGACGTGCGTTCGGCAGCGGATTTTGGCGCCGCACATGTTCCGGGTTCGTTGAACATCGGACTCGGCGGGCAGTTTGCCATGTGGGCCGGAAGCTTGATTCCACTCAACGCAGCGATCATCGTGATTGCCGACACGAACGCGCAGGTTGACGAATCAGTTGTTCGTCTCGCACGCGTTGGAATTGAAAACGTCAAAGGCTACCTCGACGGCGGCGTTCAAAGCTGGCGTGACGCGGGACTTCCGGTCAGCGAGATCGAACAAGTCAGCGTTGCGCAGTTGAAAGAACAGATGACCAACGGCGATTTGCAGATCATAGACGTGCGACGGCCGGCGGAGTACGTCGACGGGCACGTGCCGCGTGCGTTCAACGCACCGCTTGCGAACCTCGATCAGAGTCTTGGTCCATTGCCGCTCGAGAAAAACAAGTTGACGGCAGTGATCTGCGCGGGTGGTTATCGATCGAGCGCAGCGGCAAGTTTGTTACAGAAAGAGGGTTTTTCGAACCTTCTTAACGTGTCCGGCGGCACCGGCGCGTGGATTCAAGCGGGTTACCCCACTGAGTAGCTGGACAGGATTTACATGATGTTCAAGATTTGCAGAATTTCTGCTAAAAAGTAAATCTTGTTTCGTCCTGTTCATCTTGTTAATCCTGTCGTATGAAACTGATTATTGCGATAGCGATCATCGTGATCGCCACCATTCACGGTTATGGCGCGGCGTGGCTGGCGATCTGGATGCTGTTTCATCCCTACCAGTCAGTCAAACTTTTCGGCCTCACCATCTGGCCGCAGGGCATGATTCCTCGTCACCGCGAGAAGCTGGCCCAATCGATCGGCAACGCCGTCGGCAACGAACTCGTTTCACAACAAACCGTCTTCGACGCACTCTTCGAAACCGATTTCTTCCAACGCAAGGTGGAAGACTTTGTTAAAACGTACACCGACGATCTGCTCGGACGTGTGTACCCGTCCTTTATCGACGCATTGCCTTCGCAGGCACGCGCGCCGATTCTCGACACGATCGCGGCGCTCCAATATCGCCTGGCCGAATACATCGCCGAGATGTTGAAGAGCGAAGAGACCGCCGAGGCGATCGAACGCTTTGTCGATAAGCAAGTTGATGAACTGCTCGGTCGTCGCCTGGACGAAATGGTAAGCGACAACTCGCTCATTCGCATCGTCGAGTTTGTCGAGCAACACGTGCAACGACTCATCTCCACGGAAGAATTCGGAAACAAAGTTCACGACTTCGTCTCACACCGTCTGGATGAACTGGCGCACAGCAACGCCACACTCTCCGAGACTTTCACACCTGAAACAATCGCGTTCATCAAAGAGCGAATCGATCAACAGGTGCCGCCGATCGTTCATCACCTCGCCGACATCGCCACGAGTCAAACCACGCGCAAACAGATCGGCGCTCTGATCAAACTCGAAGTCGATCAGTATTACGAGCAACTCTCACTGCTCAAAAAGATCTTCATCTCTCGCGAACGCATTCACCGCGAGGTTGACGAACTCGTAAACAAGACGTTGCCGAGGCGCGTCGAGGAGTATCTGCGTGGCGAAGCATTCGAACAGGAAGCCGAGACGTTTCTAAACTCCACGATCGACAACGTGATGGCGCGCCCGCTTGACGAACTTGTCGGCCAGCTCGATCACGTGAAGTTTCAGGACCTGAAATCGCAGGTAAGCGATCGACTAATCGAGATCCTGCGCAGCGATGCGTTATCGAGTTCGGTGTCGAACCATTTCTCGGATGCAGTCGATCGCATGCGCCCGCAAACGCTTGGCTCCGTGATCGAGCAGCTTCACGAAAACTCCGGCGCACAGGCGAAAGATTTCCTGACGAAGAGTTTGTTCAGCCTGCTCTCACGTGAAGATACGGCCCGCACGATCAACGCGATTCTGAGCGCGCAAATCGAACGTTTGCTGATCGCGCCGATTGGAAAGCTCGGCGATCACGTGTCGGAGGGCGCGATGCAGCGCGCGAGCTCGGCCCTCGTCGAAAAAATCACGCTCGCCGCACGCGAACGTTTGCCCGTGGCAATTGCGGAGTTTGACGTCGGCGGGCTGGTGCGCAAAAAGGTGTCGGATTATCCTGTAGCAAAACTGGAAGAGCTCGTGCTTTCGGTGGCGCAGCAACATTTAAAGACCATCGAGCTGTTTGGCGCGATCATCGGCTTTTTTATCGGCGTGGCGCAGGCAATTTACTTTTGGTTCACGTGGGAACCTGGCCGCTAGGCTATTCGTCTTTAACCGTGGAAAATCCGCGGCACCTGTAGGAGGCATTGGTCATGAGAAAACTCGCGTGGTTCGTTTTACTGTTTCCGCTGTTAGTTACAGCCTGTCATAGAAGCATCCACGTCGGCACCGAGGTTCAGGGCTCAGGCAAGCGCACGACGCAGAAGCGCGACATCGGATCGTTCAAGACGATCGAAACTGAAGGCGCTTTCACGATCGAAGTCACATGCCAGAAAGATCCGAGTTTGGAAGTTGAAGGCGACGACAACGTGCTTGAATTCGTCACGGCTGAAATCCGTAACGACGTGCTGCATCTGAAGAACACGAAAAGCTATTCGGTGAATGAGCCGGTGAAGTTTACGATTTCGGTGCCTAACCTCGAGGCTGTTTCAGTTTCGGGCGCGGGAAATATCGACATCAAGGGCATGAATAACGATTCGTTTGAGATCGATTCAACGGGTGCTCCGTCAATCGCAGTCGCGGGCCGTACGAAAGTCGTGAACATCGACACTAGTGGAGCCGGCAGGATCGACACTCATAATCTTCGCGCCACGCGGGCGGTGATCGACAGTAGTGGTGCTTCGAAAGTCGACATCGATGTGTCAGAACAGTTGGATGTGACGGTTTCCGGTCCTTCGACGGTTACGTATCGAGGGGATCCGGTTGTGAACAAGAATGTGAGTGGTCCGGGCAAGGTCGAGAAGCGCGGCTCCGAAGGCGCGTAGCGTTAAAAGGACGAGCCGCGAACAACGCCAATATTTGTTTTGTGCTTTTTGTGCTTCTTCGCGGCTCTTTCCTGTTGACATAACACTCACTGCTGAATAACTATTTGCCATCATCGAAAGGAGCTTACGTCCCCAATGACCTACGTAGTTGTGGAATTATGCGTCGATTGCAAGTACACCGACTGCGCAGCTGTTTGTCCTGTTGAAGCATTTCACGAGTTACC
>DASUPZ010000179.1:0-21886 GCA_036280855.1 Pyrinomonadaceae bacterium
GAAACCACCACCACCCTCGGCCGGTGCCGGGCTTGCAGCATCACCGGGTCTTCGCACTCGACTCGTGAACTTCCGGATCGACTTGCCCGTCGAATCAAGAAAGTCGAGCTCGATTTCAGACGCCGGTTTTGTCTTCAACGAATAAAAAACAACAACGCCGTTCGCGGGATTTCTGCCGATAGTCGCCGTCGCCGGAAGTGGAAAACCACCGCCGCCCGGCATGCGATAACTGTCTTTCGGTTTGAAGAGCTGCGTCTCTCCCGCGGAGTTTAGACCGCCCTTGTCCATCATCTGGTGTAGCAACGGCAGGTCGTCGAGAATCCAGAACGAACGTCCCTGAGTAGCAACTACCAACTCCCTGTCACGCTTCTGAACTGCAAGATCCGTGATGGGCACGACCGGCAAATTGAGCTGCAACGACTGCCAGCGTTCACCGTTATCGAACGACACGTACATTCCCGTTTCGGTCCCGGCGTAGAGCAGTCCACGTTTATTCGGGTCTTCTCGAATCACGCGTGTGAAAGCTGTGTCGGGAATTCCGTCGGTGATCTTTTTCCACGTCTTGCCGTAGTCGGTTGTTCTGTAGAGATATGGGCGATTGTCGTCCCACTTGTACATCGTTCCCGCAACGTACAAGGTTCCGGCATCGTGTGGCGACGCATCGATCGAGTTGATCTGGATCCACTCAGGCATGATG
Source organism: Pyrinomonadaceae bacterium (assembly GCA_036280855.1). Lineage (GTDB taxonomy): Bacteria > Acidobacteriota > Blastocatellia > Pyrinomonadales > Pyrinomonadaceae > PSRF01. The sequence continues at coordinate 698 of DASUPZ010000179.1, forward strand.
CTCTTCGGCGGCGTGACGTTGGACCAGTTTTTCCCGCCGTCGCGCGTTAGCTGGATTAAGCCGTCGTCGCTTCCACTCCAGATCGTGCCCGCCTGCACGGGCGATTCCATCAACGCGAAGATCGTCGCGTAATACTCAACGCTCGTGTTGTCCTTGGTGATTGGACCACCCGACGCACCCTGCTTCGTCTTGTCATTGCGTGTCAAATCCGGACTGATGATTTGCCAACTGCTTCCCTCGTCTGTCGATTTGAACAGGACATTCGCTGCGGCGTAGAGCGTGTTTGGATCGTGCGGTGAAAACACGATCGGGAAGTTCCACTGAAACCTGTACTTCAACACGTCTGCGCCCGAGCCCATCGGGTTATTTGGATATGGGCTGATATTGCGCTCCTGCCCGGTGCGGCGATCGTAGCGAGTCGTCAATCCACCATAAGAGCCTGCGAAGACGATGTTTGAATCTTTCGGAGACGGCGCGATCCAGCCCGATTCACCGCCGCCGACGTCAAACCAGTCGCTCGTGTCGATACCATTTCCCATCGTGCGACTTGCGATGCGCATCGTCGAATTGTCCTGCTGCGCGCCATAGACGTTGTACGGAAAATCGTTGTCGATCGCGACCCGATAAAACTGCGCGGTCGGCTGGTCCTGCTCGGTCCAGCTCCTGCCGCCGTTAAAAGAGACGTTCGAGCCGCCGTCGTTGGCTTCGATCATGCGATTTGGATCGTCGGGCGCGATCCACAAGTCGTGATTGTCGCCGTGTGGGACGCCGATCGTGTTGTAAGTGCGTCCGCCGTCATTCGACTTAAAGAAGCCGACGTTCAGCACGTAAACTCCATCGGCGTTCTTCGGATCTGCATAGATACGCGTGTAGTACCACGCGCGTTGTCGCAGCCTTCGCTCTTCGTTGACCCTGGTCCATGTTTGCCCGCCGTTGTCTGAACGAAACACGCCGCCGTCTTCAGCTTCCACAATCGCCCACACCCGCTCGGGATTTGCAGGCGAAACCGTGATTCCAACTTTGCCGATCATCCCGCGCGGCAGGCCGGTGTTTCGCGTCAACTCAGTCCACGTATCGCCACCGTCAGTCGATTTGAAAATACCGCTGCCTGGTCCGCCGCTCTCGAGCGTCCACGGCTTGCGATACACTTCCCAGAAACCCGCGTAGATGATGTTCGGGTTGGATGGATCGAGAATCAGATCGATCGCGCCGGCTTTGTTGCCCCTGCTCAGCACTTTCTCCCACGTCTTGCCGCCGTCTTTCGATCGAAACACGCCGCGCTGATCGTTTGGCCCCCAAACGTGGCCCAACGCAGCAACGTAAACGAGATCGGGATTCTTCGGGTGCACGCGTATGCGCGGAATCTGTCGCGTGTCTTCGAGACCGATTCGCTTCCACGTCTTGCCCGCGTCGTTCGATTTGTAAACGCCGTCACCGTGCGAAACGTTGCCGCGAATCGGCGACTCACCCATGCCGACGTAAACTACGTTCGGATCCGACTCCGCAACCGCGATCGCGCCGACCGAGCCCGTGCCAAACACCGAGCCGTCGCTGACCGGTTCCCAGTTGACGCCACCGTCCGTGGTTTTCCAAACACCGCCGCCGGTCGCGCCGTAGTAGTAAACAAACGGCTGCGAAGGAACACCCGCGACTGCCGCCGAACGACCGCCGCGATATGGACCAATGCTACGGTACTGCAACTGCTTCAGCAGGTCCGTCTCTTTCGGCGAGGCGGCCGGAGTCTGGGCGTGAATCGATGTAACGGAAAGACTAAGCGCAAAGGCGAGACACAGAATCACTCGTTTACGAGACGCGCGAAACGTCTTGAACATTTGTATGGCTCCTTTATTTGCAACTGAGTAGACGATGGCTTGCGGTTCCGAATATTATCAATTTGTTCAGCACAACAAAACTATGAGAATCGGCACTGTCAAACAGATCTGGCGCTACGCAGTTAAATCGATGGCCGGCGAGCAGCTCGAATCGTGCACAGTCGGACTACGCGGCATCCCCGGCGATCGGGGCTGGGTGTTAAAGGACGAGACCACGGGCAAGTTCACCACGGGCGGTAAGAATCCCCTCTTGATGCAATGTTCCGCGCGTTATCGCGAAGCGCCGGGCAACGGTTTTATTCCGCACGTTGACATGCGCTTTCCTGACGGCTTTGAAGCCGGTAGCGACCTGCCCGGTATCGACGCGCGATTGACACAGTTGCTTGGTAAACCTGTTTCCCTGGCTGCTTCTGCGCTTGGCGATCAGTTTGATGCGTTTCCGATTCATGTTTTAACGACTGCTTCACTCGAGGTGATGGGCCGTTGGAACAGCCACGCGAAGTGGGACGTGCGGCGTTTTCGTCCAAACTTTTTCATCGAGACGGAACCGGGGATCGAGGGATTCGTTGAGTTTGGATGGAGAACTCTGCGTGTGGGCGACGTGAAGTTGAAATGTGAGATGCCGGCTGAGCGTTGTGCGATGACGACGCATGCGCAGGCTGAGTTGGCGAAGGATCCGAGTGTGCTGCGTTCGATCGTCGAGGCCGCGGATCAGAATCTTGGGATTTATGCGAGCGTGATCACGGCGGGAAAGGTTCGGGTCGGAGATCAGGTGGACGCGGATTGACGCGGATTTTTAATTGATCTCCTCGCGGAGTGGGCGCGACATGAGTTCCGCGACGGCGTCGCGTGCGGGTTTGCCGTCGTAGAGTACGGCGTTTACTTCGTTTGTGATTGGCATTTCCAGGTTCGCGCGGTCGGCGAGCTTCTTCACGGCGCGTGCTGTGTTGATGCCTTCTGCTACCTCGCTCAGATCAGCGACGATCTCGTCGAGCATTTTTCCTTTTCCCAACTCTTCACCGACGAAGCGATTGCGTGAGAGGCTTCCGGTACACGTCAAAACTAGATCTCCGAGGCCGGCAAGACCCATGAGAGTTTCGACCTGCGCGCCTTCGCGTCGCGCAAGACGCGTGATCTCCGCGAGCCCGCGCGTGATCAGTGCCGCAACGCTGTTGGATCCGAATCCGAGGCCGGCGGTCATGCCTGCTGCAATCGCCATCACGTTCTTCACCGATCCGCCGATCTCTGTTCCGATGACGTCGGCGTTCGTGTAGATACGCAGGTTATCGAAACTCAGATCATTCTGGACCGCGCGGGCGGCCCCGCTGTCTTTACTAGCGGCAACGATCGCCGTCGGATGACCTGCAACCACTTCTTTCGCGAACGATGGGCCCGAGAGACAAACAAACGGGTGAGAAGCTCCCGCGACTTCTTTAACGATCTCCGAGATTCGTTTGCCACTGTCAATTTCAATGCCTTTTGAAACACTGACGATGATCGCTGTCTGGTCCAACGCGGGCGTCATAGCGGTCAGCAGTTCTCGCGCAGCGTGGGACGGAGCGGCGAGCAAAACCATCGAAGCCTCGTGCAGCGCTGCTTGTATCTCACCGGTTGCATTCACGTTTTCAGGAATCGAACACGAGGTGAGATAGCGCGAGTTGACGCGTCGCTCATTAATCGAACTGACGACGTCAGCGCTCCGCGACCAGAGTTGAACGTTATGCCCCGCACGCGCAGCAACAACGGCCAGCGCCGTCCCCCAGCTTCCTGCCCCAATGATCGCGATCCTTTTCACGCCGTTAGATCTGAGATTCAGTTCCGCGAGCAAGTCGCCCAATGTTTCCGCGATGCGCGAACAAGATCAACGCGGCTCCCGTAATCGCAGCCGCCAGCAACGGCCGCAAGTCCGCAACCGGTTCGACAAACACCGCCTGTAGCCAAACAAACAACGGGACCGTTACTGCGGCAACGATCGATCCCAGCGATACGTAGCGTGTTAAGGCAACGATCGCGACAAATAAAACTCCCGCACACAACAAAGCGGCTGGCGCGAGTACAAAGAAAACTCCAACTCCAGTCGCCACCCCTTTGCCACCTCGAAAACCCAACCAAACCGGAAAGATATGCCCCACGATCGCCGCGATCCCCGCCGCCGCTGACAACCAGTCCGCGCTTGGTCCAACACCCGGGAACAAAGCCCTCGCCACAAGCACCGCGATCACGCCCTTCAACGCATCGAGCAAGAGCGTGAAAACACCCGCCGCCTTGCCCGCCCGCCGCGAAACATTCGTCGCCCCCGTCCCACCGGAACCCGATTGCCTGACATCATCCCCAACCTTCCCACGCACAATCAGGTAACCAAACGGAATCGATCCGATCAGGTAGGCAATAATAATGGTAAGCAGCAATCGCAAATGTAGGCTCCAGCTTCGATACGTTACAGAAATCGCTAAGCAAATGCTAACGAGAGTCGCGAACTATTAAAGGTTCTCACTTGCCCTCGCGAGACACTCAATCTAAACTTGGTTCATGAGCACCAACGTACTGGAGGCTGCAAAAAATCTACCGTTGCCCGAGCGACTAGAGCTGCTCGATGCTTTGTGGGAGAGCATTGTAGAGGAAGGGTATGAACCAACTCTTCCCCAAGCCCAGGAGGAAGAACTCGACCGGCGCCTGGAGGCACATAGGGAAAATCCTCATGAGGTAATCGACTGGACTACCATTAAGGCGGAGCTCGATTCCAAATTTAGCAGGAGCTAATGTCCTCACTCATTGTTTTCCGTCGCATCGCCAAGCGTGAGCTTGATGATGCAATGTCGTGGTACGAAGGCCGGCGCGAGGGACTCGGACGAGAGTTTAGCGACGCCGTCGAAAAGCAACTCGCAAGAATTGCGGCTAATCCGGATCAATTCGCGCCCATAAAAGGACCTGTCAGAAGAGCGATACTTCACCGCTTCCCGTATTCAATATTCTTCCCGGCTGAAGATTCCCGGATCGTGGTCTTAGCGATCTTTCACGCGAAACGTAATCCTCACCAGCTCGAGCATCGGTTTTGAAGTGTAGCTGCGTTTGCTGACAGAGCTTACAGCAGCCGGCGGCGCAGGAGATCTAAAGCGGCTTGAGAGGCGCGCCATCGAATCAGGTGGCGATCGCCGGGAAGTTTTAACTTGCGATGTTCGGTCTTCAGGTCGTCGGCGAGCGCGATGAAAACTGTGCCGACTGGTTTTTCTTCGGTGCCTCCACCTGGACCAGCAATGCCCGTGATCGATAATCCAAAATCAGTTTCAGCTCGCTTGCGTATGCCTTCGGCCATCGCTTCCGCAACCGGTGCGCTCACGGCGCCATGCTCCATCAGCAACATCGGTTCAACACCCAGCGTCCGTGTCTTCGCATCGTTTGCGTAGGCCACCACGCCTTCGATGAAATACTTCGACGACCCAGGCACGTCCGTGAGTCGCTGCGCGAGCAATCCACCAGTACAACTCTCCGCAACCGACAACGTGTATCCACCCAGCGTCAGCTTTAGTCCGACGACTTCTTCCATCTTCTCGCCGGCAAACGAGAACACGGCGTTTCCGAGTCGCTCCTCGATCTGCGCCGACAAACGATCGAGCAGATCAGTCGCCTCTTTCTCCGTGCGGCCACGCGCGGTGAAATGAATCTCGATCTCGCTTTGGTTGAACAGAATGGTCGTCACAGGATTGTCGTACTGCGTGTAAATGGGTGCGATCTTTTCGTCCACTGCCGACTCGCCCATTCCCGCCACGCGCAACATTCTGCGCACCACGCGCAAAGTTCCCGCACGTCCGGCAAGCTTTTCCGCGACATGATTCTCAAACATCGGCCGCATCTCGCGTGGCGGACCAGGCAGGAGCACAATGGCCGTGCCGTGATGATCGATAAACATTCCGGGTGCTGTGCCGTTTGGGTTCGGCAACACTTCCGCGTCTTCGATCACCATTGCCTGACGCGAGTTGCGTTCAGGCATCAACACCCCAAAACTCTGAAACCTTTGCTTGATCTCCGTCAGCACAACCTCGTCGAGCAACAGCCGGCGTCCAAGCGCACGCGCAGTGATCTTGCGTGTGATGTCGTCTTCGGTTGGACCAAGACCTCCGGTGGTGATCACCACTTTCGATCTGCGAGCAGCGTCTTTGATTGCTTCTTCGAGGCGGGCATCGTCGTCGCCGACGATTGTCTTGAGTTTTACTTCGATGCCGAGGCGGTTGAGTTGCTCGGTGAGCCAGAGACTATTGGTGTCGGTGCGATCGGGCGCGAGTAGTTCGGACCCGATCGCGATGATTTCTGCTGTGAGAGTTTCAAACAAGTTCGCACGCGAACGGTCAATTATTCGCTCTGGTTTCGTCCTGGTAGACGTCGTGCAGCACCTTCGAGATCGGCGGCGGCGCAGAGATCGCGCTCAACGGCAACGAAGACGAAAACGTCATTTCTTCCGGCGTTTCCTTCATTTCAGCGACCTGTTTTTCCGGGCGCACAGTGAGCTTTTCAGCTTCGACCTGAGCCCGGCTTTCCGCCAGCATCTTTGCGGCGCCGCGCTGGCGCGCACGTTCCAAATTCCTGATCGCTCCGAGCACGTGCGGCGCAGCGGACGGGTGATATTCGATGCGTCGCAGCATCATCACATAACGACGCAGCTGCGGCGAAGGCGATGTGCGATGAGCTTCGTCACACCGATCGTCTTCAGTCACGCGAGAGAGATACTCGACTGTTGCCTGGTGATTTCCGAGTCGTTGATACAACGCGCCAAGTGCGTAGTAACTTAGCGGCGGTGGATCCGGCAGCATTTCGATCAGGCTTTCGCCATGCTCGATCACTTCCGCTATCTCGAAGCCGTACCAGCGTCGTTCTTCTTCGCGGAGTATCGCATCGGCGGCGACGTAGAAATCGAAGATTCGCTCAACCTCGCGAGCCTGTGCACGCCGCGCGATCAGCCACACGACAAAAATAACTCCGGTAATCAACACCATGATCACGGGTGAAAGCCCCACCGCATCGAGCATCGCCACAATAACAATAACCGCGATCGCCTTTGTCGTGAGTTTCCCAGAGCCCGAGATCATAAAACAACCCCTCCAGTTCTATTTCTTTTCACCCCCGAGACGTGCCATGATGGCCGCGCCTGCCTGTTCGGTAGAGAGTTGTCCGCCCAGATCTCTCGTAGTTTCATTTGCAGAGATCGCGGCGCGGACCGCCTCTTCGATTTCTTTACTCAACGTTGGGAAGCCCAGGTATTCTAACATCATCGCGGAAGTCAGAATAGCACCTACCGGATTTGCCACTCCCTTGCCCGCAAGCGGCGGCGCGCTGCCGTGCACCGGTTCGAAGAGCGAAACCTTCCCGGGATGAATATTTCCCGACGCAGCCAGGCCCAATCCTCCCTGAATCGCAGCTCCGAGATCCGTCAGGATGTCTCCGAACAAGTTGTTACTGACAATCACTTCATACTGCGACGGATCGAGCACCATAAACATCGCCATCGCATCGACGTACTGATGGTTCGCAGTGATCTCAGGATAACTTTCGGCGACTTCCTTGAACACACGTTGCCAGAGATCGCCGCCAAAGCGTTGCACGTTTGACTTGTCAGCCATCGTCACGCGTTTGCGGCCGTTTGCACGGGCGTACTCGAATGCGGCCACGATGATCCGTTCGACGCCGCGTCGAGTGTTCACTTCATCCTGAAGCGCGACCTCATCGGCGGTCCCGTACTTCAGAAAACCACCGGCGCCGCAGTAGGCGCCTTCAGTGTTTTCGCGAAAGACTACGAAATCGATCTGTTCAGGTTTGCGGTTGACGAGCGGCGTGAGCCGTTCGTTGAGCAGGCGCACCGGACGCAGGTTGATGTAAAGATCGAGACCGCGGCGCATACCGAGCAGAATGTCTTCGGCGTGTTTGTTTGAAGGAACTCTGGGATCGCCGAAAGCTCCGGCGAGGATCGCATCGAAGTCGTCAGTCAACATTTCGAGCGCGCCTGGCGGGAGCGTCACCCCGTCGCGAAGAAACTTTTCTGCGCCCCAGTCAAAATCGACAAACTCGAGTTCGACGAGCTTTGCGTCGTGAAAGTATTTGAGAACGCGAACAGCTTCGCGCACGACTTCTGGTCCAATTCCGTCACCGGGAATTACTGCGATTCGTTTCATGTTCGATCTTTTGACAGGATTTACAGGATTTACAACGGCACGCACAGGACGGGCACGCGTGTGCCGCGCAGGACTTTCTCCGCCGTCGAACCGAACAGCAGTTCTTCAGCGGGAGTTGACTGGCCTCTTATTCCCATCACGATCATCGGCAGATCGAGATCGCGGGCAATCTTCAAAATCTCGACGAACGGAAGACCGACGACGATCATCTTTTCCATGTTGACGTTGCCGGAGTCGAGTCCTTCGAGCATGTTGGTAAAGTTTGCTTCAGCCTGCTCCTTGAGACGCTGTCGCAGTTCGTCGGTGGATCCCAATCCTGCCGCAACAGCCGACTCGATAAACTCCTCGTCGATTACGTGCAGCAGCGTGAGATCACCTTCGGGCGCTGCCATCGCCATGGCCACTCTGAGTGCATTCACCGAGCAGGAAGAAAAATCGATCGGAACGAGTATTTCAGGTGATGTAAGCATTTCTTTTGTTCATCCACACATTGCGCAGATCGTTCAGAAGATCCGTGTAATCCGCGGCTGGTTTTCCTTTGGCTATTGCGTCTTCTGCGGTCCTTTCGTGACTCTCTCCACGATCTTCGGCAAACTCGCCAGCACCGTATCGCCGACAATCTTCATACTCTGCGCCGACACTTTATCTATCGTGTCGTCAGCTTTGTGCCAGTGCGGATATGAAGTGAGTTGAATGAGATCGACTGCGGGCACGCCCTCCTGGATGAACGGCTGATGATCGTCGCCGCCGATTCCCTCTTCACGATCGACAAAGATCTTTTCGTGTCCAAGCTCGCGTCCGGTTTGCCAGATAATGTCCTGCAGCCATCTTGTACTCAAACTATCACGGCCCAGCTCGAGACTTTTGTAACCCATCATGTCGAGGAGGACGAGCGCGCGAGTGATCTCAAGTTCCTTCCGTTGCATCAGGAGCGAAACGTAGTGACGACTTCCGTACGTGTTATCGGGACCGGCCTCTGTCGGGCAGTCAGACCAACCTTCGCAAAACGATTCTTCACCGTCGAAGAACACAAGCCGGTAAGTAACTTTCGGCTTCTCTTTCGCACTGGCGAGAACGCGTCCAATCTCGAGCAACGTCGCCACAGACGTTGCCGGATCATTTGCGCCTACGAAGTGCATGTCTTTGTAAAGCTTCGTGTCGTAGTGACTGCCGATCAGGATCAATGACTTCGACTCACCGGCGATCTCGCCGATAACGTTTACCATCTTCTTCTCGCCTTCCGGCGTTGTGGCAGTGAACTCATCGAGTGAGACAGTCAGCCCGTAAGACTTCAACTCGCGTGCGATGTAGTCGCGAGTCTTTGCGGCCTCCGGAGTGCCGGGCGGGCGTGGTCCAAATTCGATCTGCTTGCGTACGTGGTCCATCGCCCGCTCGCCGTTGAAAGCAGTGCCGGCGGTGGGCGATGTTGTGGCAACTGGACGCGGGGTCGTCGAGATACCGGCGCGTGGCCGTACAGGCGGCTCTTTTTTCGGGCAAGCAGCGAACAGCAACGGCATCAGCAACATGATCGCCAGCAAAACGAAGCGATTGGCTGTGCCCTTTGATTTCATCTACTTCTTCTGTTCGCTTCGCGCGGCCCGCGCGTTGCGCGCTTTGTTAACGATCGAGTCGAAAGTTCTGGAACCGAATGCGAGTGGCTTTTCGATTGCGGAGTCGAAAGCTTCCGACATGGTAATCGCTTCAAACTGCACGAGCGTCGCCATCTTTTTCTTGAGCGGCAGGCTACTGAATTTCTTTTTCAGGTCCGACTCGCTATCGACGGGCTCGGTGCGTGTTTGTGGTCGAGCAGTGACCATAACAACTACTTCGCCCGGGTTCTCGATCTTCACCTGGCACGCGAGACGGAGCGACTGGTCCAGGTGTTCGACGCCCAGTTGCTTCTCCTCGGCAGCACTCGGCGCGGAGAGTAATTCAGCGCCGGCTTTCACGGAAACGACGCAGGCGGGACACTCGCCTTTTCCGACGGTGCAGCCTGTGCCGAGCGACGCGCCCATGCGCCGCGCAGCGTCGATGAGATAAGTACCTTCGGCGACGAGTCCGCTGATGCCGGAGGGTTGAAATGTAATCGAAACGCTCATCAAAACCTCCACCCAAATGATATTCGTGAAAATGCGCGGCTTAGGAGGGAGATTCTTGCCGCTTTCGCGCCCGCCGGCAATCCGCGCAGACGCCGATGATGCGCAACAGGTGCTGAGTGATCTCAAACTTGTGCTTTGCGGCCATCTGATCCTGCAAAGCTTCGAGTTCTGCTGAAAAGAATTCGATGATCTTGCCGCACTCCGAACAGATCATGTGATCGTGATGTTGATGTTTGTAATTGTGCTCGTAGTGTGTGCGTCCATCACCAAAACGCACTTCGCGCGCGAGCCCGGCTTCAGTCAGGATCTTCAGCGTGCGATAGACAGTGGTTTGCCCGACTGTGGGGTCTTCTTTCTTTACGAGTTGATAAAGATCTTCGTTCGACAGGTGTTCTTCGGTGCGCAGAAACACGTCGAGGATCAGTTCACGCTGCGACGTGCGTTTGAGCCCTTTCTTCTGGATGTGTTTAAGAAAGACTTCCTGCTCTTCCGTTAATGGCTCTGCTGTCGTCATGTTTGGGAGATTCTAACATCACGGGAAGGAGTGCGGAAACAGGGCGGGGTGGGGACCGCTCGGAATAAATCCGGCAGCAGCCCCGGCTTCCGTGGGGAAAGTTACGCACAGCGCTGCGAGGAAACCCGCTCCATCCCGGCGCTCAGAAGATCACTCGCCGGGTTTTGGAACATCCCGGACCAATAATGAAATCGGCACGGACCTTGCACCCCTTAATTTTGATTCAGACTGGATTTGCGCGGTTAGTACAGCCGCGAATGAGGAGACTTGCAGGCACGTCATGAAGAGAAACAATCAACTTACCTACACACTGGATTTCACAGCGATCGGCCTAAAGGACATTTCACGAGTCGGCGGTAAGAATGCCTCTTTGGGTGAACTTTTTAATGCACTCAAGGCACAGGGTGTTGGCGTGATCGATGGCTTTGCCACAACGGCAGATGCGTATCGAGCGCTGTTGGCCCAGGGTCAACTCGAATATGAGCTCCGTTCGTTGCTCTCAGATTTCGATCCCGAAGATTTGGAGGAACTGAGAAGACGAGGGCATGCAGCGCGCGTGGCAGTTCTGGATATGCCGCTGCCGCAGGAGTTGCGCAGTGAAATCATCATCGCTCATGAACGGCTGTGCCACCGGCTCGGGTATGAGCCGGCACTTGCCGTGAGATCTTCTGCTACCGCTGAAGATCTGCCCGAAGCCTCATTTGCCGGCGCCGCCGAGACGTTTCTTAACGTTCGTGGTCGTGAGGCGCTGTTACGCGCCGTGCGACAGTGCTTCGCATCTCTTTTTACCGATCGGGCGATTAGCTATCGTGCGCGGCTCGGTTATGACCAGTTGAAGGTGGCCATTTCTGTTGGCGTACAGCCAATGGTGCGTTCTGATAAAGCCAGCTCTGGAGTGATCTTTACCCTCGACACTGAATCAGGCTTTCGCGACGTCGTATTGATTAGCAGTGCATATGGCCTGGGTGAGTATGTTGTGCAAGGCGTTGTTACGCCGGATGAGTGGCTCGTCTTCAAACCGCCACTCAAAACCGGATATCGCCCGATCGTCGGGCGAAGACTTGGCACAAAGGAGGTGCGCCTGGTTTATGGCGATGGCAGCCGCACCACACGCAGCGAGGCCACGCCCTTAACGGAACGCGGAAAGTTCTCGCTCGCTGATGATGAAGTTCTCAAACTCGCCCGTTGGGCGTGTTTAATCGAAGAACATTATTCCAAACAGGCGGGACACCCGCAGCCAATGGATATCGAATGGGCCAAAGACGGAGTAAGCGGCGAACTCTTTGTTGTTCAGGCCAGACCAGAAACTGTCCATTCTGCAAAGACAAGAGAGACGGCGGCGCAGCTCTATCAAATCACTGGTGAACATGGATCTCCGCTTGTAACCGGTCAGGCTGTCGGTCAAAAGGTCGGGGCTGGCCGGGTAAGAATTGTCCATGGCACTGAAGAGCTCCAAAACGTCAAAGCCGGCGATGTACTTGTTGCCAGGCTCACCGATCCGGATTGGGAACCTGTAATGCGGCGTGTCGCTGCCATCGTCACAGATCAGGGAGGACGTACTGCGCACGCTGCAATCGTCTCTCGTGAGTTTGGCATCCCTTGCATTGTCGGCAGTGGCAACGCAACCGAGGTGCTCCGTGAAGGAGATGAAGTAACTGTTTCATGTTGCGAAGGACCCGAGGGAAAGGTTTATGCCGGACGCATTCCGTTTAGCGTCGAAAACGTTGCTGCCGCGGCTATTCCGCGGACACGGACCCAGGTAATGCTCACGGTCGGCGACCCTGCCGGCTCGTTTCAGACGTCATTCATTCCAAATGACGGCGTCGGCCTGGCCCGCACGGAGTTCATCATTACGAATCACATCGGCATTCACCCGATGGCACTGGCTCGATATCCAAAGCTCAAAGATGCACTGGTGATCCAGGAAATAGCCTCGCGTATCGGCGATGAAGATCCACGTGAGTTCTTTATCCATCGCTTTAGCGAAGGCATTGCGCGTATCGCAGCCGCTTTCTATCCCAAGCCCGTGATCGTGCGGACCAGCGATTTCAAGACCAACGAATACGCACGTCTTTTGGGTGGCGGTGAATTTGAACCGGAAGAAGAGAATCCGATGCTTGGCTTTAGAGGCGCTTCTCGCTACTACGATGAGCGCTATGCCGATGGCTTCGCGCTTGAATGCGCAGCGTTGCTGCGAGTGCGTAAGGAGATGGGTCTGACTAACGTCAAGATCATGATTCCGTTTTGCCGCACAGTGGCGGAAGCAAAGCGCGTGATCGAGGTGATGGCCCAACACGGATTAAAGCAACAGGAGGGCGGCCTCGAAATCTATGCAATGTGCGAGCTCCCGTCGAATGTAATTAGAGCTGATGAGTTTCTGAGAGTTTTCGACGGCTATTCCATTGGTTCGAACGATCTAACGCAACTCATACTCGGCATCGACCGCGACTCAGGAACTGTTTCGCATCTGTTTGACGAAAACGATCGCGCGGTGCTCGGCATGATCGCACAGGTAATTGAGGAAGCGCACAGAGCTGGAAAACCGATCGGCATCTGTGGTCAGGCGCCATCGGACTTTCCAGAGTTTGCGCGCTGGCTGGTCGACCGCGGCATCACCTCGATCTCTCTAAATCCTGATGTCGCTATCCAAACACAGTTGGTAATTGCGGATGAAGAGAGTCTTCTTTTCGGCGCACAGCCCTTGAACTCCCAAATGTTTGAAGTACCAGAGTTGAGTAAATACGCCGGCGTCCAGAGCAGTTGATTATGGAACATGAACATTCTGCCGAAGCCATCAAACACCGGTTAGCCAAAGGACCACAACATAACTATTTGCGCGACTGGATCTATGGCGGCATCGACGGCTCAGTCACAACATTCGCAGTAGTCAGCGGCGTTGCCGGAGCCCAACTCTCGCCCTTGATAATTCTGGTGATGGGTTTTGCAAACCTTTTCGCGGACGGATTCTCCATGGCCGCCGGTAACTATCTCGGCACAAAAGCCGAGCATGACGACTTGCGGCGTTTGGAAGCAGTAGAGAATCGGCACATCGACATGGCTCCGGAAGGAGAGCGCGAAGAAATCAGGCAAATTTTTCAGCAAAAAGGATTTGGAGGTGAAGATTTGCGCCGCATCGTTCAACTCATCACGTCGGATCGCCGGCGCTGGGTTCGAACGATGTTAACCGAAGAATATGGCTTACCATACGAGGTGCGTTCGCCCTGGATCGCGGCTCTGAGCACATTCAGTTCATTTTTTGTTTGCGGCTTGATACCCCTGCTCCCCTACTTGTTTCAACTCACACACCCTTTCTTACTCTCCCTGATCGTGACGGGAGCAGTTTTCTTTGCAATCGGTTCAGCAAAAAGCCGCTGGTCCACCGCGTCGTGGCTACGATCAGGAGTGGTGACATTATCCGTTGGGGCAATCGCAGCCGGCATGGCTTACGTGGCTGGCGTTGTCCTGAGAACACTCGCAGGATGAACTGAGGAAATCTTCGCACCAGCGAGAGTCGTTTTTCTCAACTCAGTTAAAAACTCGGTCCAGAACGTCATATTTCCAAAGGCACAAACTTTGCTCATTAGAGGATCGACGACCTACGGAGGGACTATGACAACACTTCGCTCTGATATTGAACAAAAACAGCAACTGCTCATCCCAGCGACATCACTTATGACTGATGAAAATCAGCATGAGGTTCGCTGTGGAATGTGCGCTCGCGAGCTCTACGTTGACGAAGACGCCTATCATTTTTACAGCGAGGCGTTAATCTCCGGCCTCGACAATCCTTTCCGCTGCGAAGTATGCAGCGAAGAGTACGACGACCTCGCGTATGAAGGGTAATTAACTACGGACGCCAACCAGTGGGCGCGGCTCAACATTCGTAACGCGAACGCGAGCGTCAAGGATCGTCGCGCCGGTCTCATGCACCACAAATGGATTGCAATCGAGTTCCGCAATCTGTGGGAGATCTTCAACCATCGCACTCACGCGCAACAATCCCTCTTCCAGAGCTGCAACATCAGCAGGAGCGCTGCCGCGAAAGCCGGTGAGTAACGGATAAGTCTTTAACTCACGAATCATCTCTGAAGCATCTTCGTTTGAAAGAGGAGTGAGACGAACCGAGACATCCTTTAGTAACTCCACCTGAACGCCACCAGCGCCACAGGCCACCACCGGACCAAACTGCGGGTCGTGTACGACACCCACCAACATCTCAACTCCGCGTTGTGCCATACGTTGGACCACGAAACCCGACGGAGAGTGTCCGAGTGAAGTAAGTCTTTCACTTATCTCACGCGCAGCGGCACGCACCATTTCCGCGCCTTTTAGATGAAGTCTGACCGCACCTGCCTCAGTTTTGTGGATGACTCCGGGAGCAATGGCCTTCAAAGCAATCTCTCCGGCAATTTCATTTGCCGCTGCGCCGGCATCTTCAACAGTCTTAACAACCTTCTGTTCAATTAAGGGCAAGCCGTAGCAGGAACAAAGCTGCGCCACCTCATCAGGAGTCAACCAACCTTCTTCACGAGCGAGGGCAGCAGCGACAACGGCCGCCGCCTCGTCAGTACGGATGTCCTCGAATTTAGCCGAATAAGTTTCGCGCCGGTCGCGCCATTGTCGATACCGTGTGGCGCGGGCGAGAGCGATTGCCGCTGTTTCCGGAAATGAATACGAAGGTATGGAAACAGCCGGTGTTCGCAGTTCCTGCGGGGCTTCGTGCGCCGAGAGAAAGACACTCAGAAGCGGTTTGCTTCTGCCGATGTGCTGCACTGAGGCAACGATCGATTCGGCAACATCGCCAGCTCGCGTGACCAGCGGTGGTGTGAAAATCACGATCAGCGAATCAATGTTCTCGTCCGTGCCCACAATTTCGATTGCTCGCCTGTAATGTTCCGCCGGAGCGGACGCAATCATGTCGACAGGATTTCCAACGCTGGCACCGGCGGGCAGAAATGCTCGTAATGCGGCCTGGCTGCTATCCGATAGAACCGGAACTTCGAGTTCGCGGGCTTCGCACGCATCCGCACAAAGAATTGCAGGGCCACCCGCGTTGGTTATGATTCCAACACGCCGGCCATTCGGAAGCGGCTGATTTGCCAGCAATGAAGCAACGTCAAACAGTTCCGCCAGCGTGTCGGTGCGGACGACGCCGGCTTGTCGAAACAGTGCATCAACGGTGACATCAGAGGCGGCGATCAACGCGCCCGTGTGCGAAGAAGTGGCTCGTGCGCCTGCTGCTGAACGCCCACTCTTCACAACTGCGATTGGTTTCTTTCGTCCGACGCGACGTGCAATCTCGGAGAACTTCTTCGGGTTTCCGAACGACTCGAGATAGAGAAGAATTACATCAGTATCGTCATCTGACTCCCAATATCTCAGCAGATCATTTCCGGAAATGTCAGCCTTATTGCCGACGGAAACAAACGTTGAGATACCGAGATTGAGAGAGTTTGCAAACTCCATTATTGCGAGGCCCAGCGCGCCACTTTGTGAAGAGAAGCCCACGCGGCCGCGCGGCGGAATGCCGGGAGCAAAGGTTGCGTCGAGTAGCACACCTGGATTGGTGTTGGCGATGCCCATGCAGTTTGGACCAATCAATCTCATGCCGGCGCCACGACAGACCTTAACAAGTTCCGCTTGTCGAGCCTTTCCTTCTTTGCCGGTCTCCGAAAAACCGGCTGAGATGACGACCAGTGCCTTTACGGCTTTCCGAGCACACGCAGTAGCAACCTCAACTACGCCTGCGGCCGGAACAACGATGACCGCGAGATCGACAGGATCCGGGATTGCCTCAATCGATGGATACGACGGAACACCTTCAATAACACCGGCGGCGGGATTGACCGGATAAACCGGACCTTTGAATCCATAATTCAGCAGGTTATGAAAGATTTCACCGCCAATGGTTCCACGCTGACGCGAAGCTCCGACTACGGCAACGGCACGAGGTTCAAAGAAAAGTTTTAATGCGTTTACGGCAGCGATCGACTCCCGGCGTTCGAACTGTTTACGAGCTTCTTCAGTAAACGACGTCGGGAAAACGACGTGAAGCTGTCCCGCGCTGGCGTGGACTTCGAGGGGAAACCCCGATTCGCGGAAGACGTGCAGCATCGCGTGATTCGCGGCAACGACTTCAGCCTCGAATATTCTGATCCCATTTGCTGCGGCTACCTCCGCCAGCTGGCAAAGCAGGATAGTGCCGAGTCCGCGTCCCTGAAAGTCGTTAGCGATGGTAAAGGCGACTTCGGCCCGCTCCTCGGCGGTGACAGCATAGAATGCGTGACCCACCACACGGTCCTGGTCGCCACTGCAAACCACTAAGCCGAAAGCCTGGTCCATATTGGCTTCCCGGTGAGCTTCGGCAGCCAGGACGGAGCTATTCTGAAGGGAGTAAAAACGCATCCAGCGTGATTCTTCGGAAAGTGATATCAGCAACGCTCTAAGGCCCGCTTCATCTGAAGGCCGCATTACCCGAATCCGCACGGTTGAGCCGTCGCGCAACACAACGTCACCATCACGGTGCCGTCCATCTTCGCGGAGATGCGGCGGCGACGACTCGTTTGGTTTTGAATTTTTCCGAGGGGAGGTTCTATCGTCGATCATCAGTAAGCCTCAAACAGGAGTTTATCCCCATGATCTATTCTTCTGAAACTCCTGTTAGGCACTCAATCCACCAACTCACTTCAAGCGGAAGCTTCTGGCAACCGAATCCATCTGGTCTCGAAGACCCGCGAGCTTTTCACTGGCTACCGTGAAGTGGAGGATGTAGAAGGTGCGGCGGTCCAGGCGAAGGTAGTAAATACGGCCATCCATGTTTCTCCCCTGGTTAACGAACTCGTAAGAAAACACAGTGCCTTTGAGTCGACCACTGAATTCGGTTCCCTTCCCTCCGCTACAAACCACATAACCTGGCAGCCTCTGCAATTCCCACTTCTCGGCTTCGCGAAAAAGATCCTCCGAAGTGGCATCAGGTGTCACTACCTGCTTGCGAAGACGCAAGTATCCATTGCTGTAATCGTCGCCGTTGACGAATTCAAGATGCTCATGAACATCAACACGCGAGACGGCTCGCCACGAAGGTGACGGAAGATCCAACACGTACTCGACACCTTCTCGTGTGAAAGTTTGTGTTTGAGCAGTCGCATTTATGCTGAAGGGAACAATTAACAACAGCGCTATTAAGATTAATTTCATTGCTCTTACTCTTTCCGGGACGGCCTTTCTGATTCGAAGTGCATGATGGTGCGCTTGCCTTCTCCATCCTCTATTTCCAGCGCAGCATCACGGCCATCCGCCGTCTCCAATTCCACTCGCTTCACACCAGCGACGGTGTGGGTCACGTGGTTGCTTGCAGCGGAGCGCGCCTGGAGCATGATCTCGACGTAAGGACCTCGCTCGCCGTCAGTGTCGAGATCTACACCCGCCAGGCACAGTCCATCTTCGAGCCAGAAGTCTGATTCGAATTCCCCTCCTGGGCCAAGGACTTCGAGTCTTGTCGGGCGCATGTTGTTTCGTTTGCCGAAGGCTGCCAAATCAGATTGCCACGACAAAGGTTCAATGGTCTTTCGCATAACTATTTCTCTCCATTTCCGGCAGTTCCATCGTAAATGATTACTTCTGTTCCCACGGGCGTGAGTTCACTCAGCTCCTTTGAAGCGAACATTGGTATCCGTATACACCCGTGACTCGCCGGATAAACTGCCATGGCCAAGCTGCCGTGAATCGCGATGCCGTTGTGTATGTAGTTCGGGTAGTAAAGCAGGCCAAGTGAACTTCGCCGCCATCCCGCAATCTTTCTCAGTACTTTGAATCGGCCTCTGGGCGTATGTGCTCGATGTATCTGGCCATGATCTACATACGATTTTTCATTGCCGGTACAAACCGGAAGAATGTGCGTAACGGTGCCTGTGTTGTCGACAATGAATAGAACCTGTCGATTTAGATCGATCTCGACGTGTGCGTAGCCGCTGTATTTTGGAAGCGGTGTGCTGGCGGACAACAGCGCTTGAATTTCGGCACGCGTCAGTTTGCCCGTGCGTTGTCGCCCTTCGACCTTTTGAAATGCAATTAGAGCGTGGCGAGAGCCTGAATCCAGAGCGCCGTCCACTGGACCAGTCCAATATCCAAGCTCCGACAGGCGTTTTTCCGCTGCAAGTATTTCCCGGGAGGAAATCTCCTGGGCCACATGTTTTTTCGAAATGTTTCTTGCTTGAGTAGCTTGACCGGCAAGTGTGATCAACGCCAGAGAACATAGAATGAGCAACGCGATCCGCGATCTCAACTCCACTGGAGATCCTTGAATGTTTCCTTCCTTGTTAAGCATTTCTTCCCCTAAAGGGGTGGCGGCGTTTGCCGGCCAACCATGTCGTCGACCATCTCCGGTATTAGCGGAGAGAGAAATCGCAACAGCACCATCACGCCGTCTGCCGATTTGATCGCCAGCGAAACATCTGCCCCTCCCTCTGTCTGCTCCAGGCTTACCTGAGTCGGACGACTAATCATGTGCGTGATGTGATCGTCTGGCTGCTCACCCAACAGTATGACAACTCGATTGCCGTGAATCTCATCCCATTCGTCGACTATTCCTGTGAGTGTCAACTCACATTCCGGAACTTGCGCACCGAATTCAGTCCCGAAGGTTTCGACCGTGACCAGCCAGTCTTTGTGTCTACTGGTGAAGTTATCGAAAAACTTCGCCCATTCGTTTTCAGGAATCTCTCTGGTCTTCATTGTTCAATTCCTCCTTACTTCTCTCCGCGTTCATCCGCGTAGCTCTGATCCGCGTTTATCCGTGTCCTGGTTTTTGCCTCGGAAAACACGGCCCTCGAACTTTCAAGTAGCGCCATCTTCTGATTAGGCAACGACTATGCCCTTTGATCTGAATGAAAAGGTGGGTAGAAACTCTGAAATCATAGGCTTATGAGAGTGAAGAACCCGGCAAAGCTGAGCGGTTGTCGAGAGAACAGCGGGCTTTAACACAATGTGTGCGTGAGTTTCCCCACCCGAGAATAATGCCCTGCTCAATTGCCATGAATCACCGGCAAACAACCGGCAGTGTGAGGGAACAACGTTTGCCAGATTGATGGCTGCAGAGGCTTCGAAATGTCTGACTCGCTTTGCACGAAAGTGGTTGGTTTGAGAGCTTAAGACGCGAAGATCGCGAATCATTCGCCAGACGATCGTGCTCCGGAGGAGCACAATGTTTATAGCCCTGCAGATCCAATCGCCTGCGCTCCAGCGGAGCGCCATGTTGTTTGACCGGTGCAGTTTACATTCCGCTCCTAAACGGAGCGGGATGAATTTGGAAATTTGGAGCTATAAACATATTGCTCCTTCGGAGCAAGAACCCAGTGGCAATGAAGATGACCTTAATGAAACTTGCAACCAGGAGACGTGAGTCGCTGACGATTCTTAAGGCGGCGGCCGTCTACTTTGCACTCGTCTTTGGTACGGGATTCGTTCTTGGGATTATTCGAATCCTGTTTCTCGTTCCACGTTTCGGCGCGCGCGTGGCGGAGTTGATGGAAGCGCCCATAATGCTCATGGTCATCGTACTTGCGGCGAGATGGTTGGTTCGCAAATTTCAACTCGGATCGCACGCCTTATCAGTGGGTTTCCTGTCTCTGGGTTTGATGGTTGCGTTTGAATTTACACTTGTTCTATGGCTGAGAGGATTGACACTCAGCGAGTATTTTCGCGAGCGTGATCCGGTAGCCGCTGTTGTTTATTACGCGATGCTACTCGTATTTGCCGCAATGCCATTCTTCATGGCACAGAGAGCTGGCTTTGACTATGATTCCGTTCACGGTTGATCAATTCCTCAATGTCTTTGAGCAATACAACGTTGCTGTGTGGCCGGCGCAAGTATTTTTTTACGCGATCGGAATAGTCGCCATCTGTCTCGGCCTCTCACGAAAGAAAGCCTCCCACAGAAGTATCAGCCTTATTCTTTCGCTGTTCTGGATCTGGATGGGGCTGGTGTATCACTTGTGGTTCTTCAGCGCTATTAACAGAGCGGCTCTAATCTTCGCCGCATTGTTTGTCCTTGAAGGGATCTTGCTTTTCATCGGGGGAGTTTTGAAGGACCACTTGAAGTTTCGCTTTAGTCTGGATCTTTATGGAATTGTTGGTAGCGTATTCCTCGTCTACGCACTCATCATGTATCCGGCCCTTGGATACTGGCTCGGCCATCGATATCCTGCCGCACCCACTTTTGGTCTCCCGTGCCCGACAACGATGTTTACTTTCGGTATGTTGCTCTGGACCAGTCGGCGAGTGCCCTTTTACGTTCTGGCTATACCCCTCGCGTGGTCGTTCCTCGGTTTCTGGGCGGCGATCTCGTTGGGAATGACAGAGGACTTCGGGTTGTTAGCAGTAGGATTGATTGGAGCATCGCTAATCCTCTTCCGAGATGCGTTCGTCTCTCAGATGAGCGGGGAACCCACTTAAAGAATCTGATATTTCTGCTCTCGTGGCTCTACGCGCGTGCCATCAGTAATTTCATTCGCTGGGTGAACGATCAACACCGCATCTGCCTCAACGCCGCTTTTAATTTGTGCCGTAAAGGGCGTCCGCTCGCC
>DASUPZ010000180.1:0-3555 GCA_036280855.1 Pyrinomonadaceae bacterium
TGTTCAGCAGTGACGTCTGACTTTGAGAGCTCGATGTACCAGTCGCAAAAGTCGTCCCAGAAGAAGTGATACAAAAGCTGCACTGCCTGGTGAAAATCATAGGTTTCGATGGCTGCGTTCAAATCCCGTGCTGTCTTGTTGAGACGCGAGATGATCCAGCGATCGTGAAGCGCAGACGGGTTGTCGAGTGTCTCCGGTTTCACTTCCGCGCCCTCGGAATTGAGCAGGCAAAACCTCGCCGCATTCCAGATCTTGTTTGCGAAGTTGCGATACGATTCAACCTGCTTCTCGTTCCAGCGCGTGTCTGTGCTGCCGACCTGGGCCAACGTGAGACGCGTCGCGTCTACTCCAAACTTATCAAAAACCTGGAGCGGATCGACTCCGTTCCCCTTGGTCTTCGACATGCGCTGGCCGTGGGTGTCGAGGATTGTCCCGGTAACGTAAACATCCTGGAACGGCTCTTTGCCCATGAATCTCATCCCGGTCATCACCATGCGCGACACCCAGAGAAAAATGATGTCGCGGGCCGTCACGAGCACGGATGTGGGATAAAAGGTGTTGAGATCGTCCGTTTCATTGGGCCAGCCGAGCGTCGAGAAAGGCCAGAGCGCGGACGAAAACCATGTGTCGAGCACGTCCTGGTCACGTGTGAGATCGCTTGTGCCCGCCTTTTCACGCGCCTCTTCTTCCGAGCGGGCGACGATGACATGGCCGTCAGGTGTGTACCAGGCGGGAATCTGGTGGCCCCACCAGAGCTGGCGCGAGATGGTCCAATCGCGGAGGTTCTCGAGCCAGTTTGTGTAAATCTTCTCGTAAGTTTCAGGAGTGAACTGCGGTTTGTGTTCCTTAGCCATCAAACCGAGCGCGAGATCCCGCAGTTGGTCCATCTTCATAAACCACTGTAGTGAGATCAGCGGCTCGATCACCGTCTTGCAACGCTCGCATTTCGAGATCGAGAATTCGTAGTCGACAACTTTTTCGAGAAGACCGAGTGATTCAAAATCGGCGACGACTTTCTCGCGCGCTTTGTAGCGATCGAGTCCTGAAAAGTCTGCGCCTGCTTCGGCAGTCATCTTTGCATACGGGTCAATGACAACAATCTCAGGGAGGTTGTGACGCAAGCCCATTTCGTAGTCGTTCGGATCGTGCGCAGGTGTGACTTTGACCGCACCGGTACCAAACTCAGGATCGACATACTCGTCAGCAATGATCGGGATCTCACGATTGGTGAGTGGCAGCAGCACAGTCTCGCTCACGAGGTCACGATAGCGATCGTCGTTTGGACTCACGGCCACGGCGGTGTCGCCGAGCATCGTTTCGGGTCTCGTGGTGGCCACCGTGACGCGTCGATCGCTGTTCTTGATTGGATACTGGAGGTAATAGAGTTTCCCGGACTGCGGCAGCTTCTCAACTTCGAGATCGGAGAGCACAGTCTGATCGTGCGGGCACCAGTTTACGATCCGGTTGCCACGATAGATCATGCCCTCTTCGTACAGGCGAACGAACACCTCGCGCACGGCGCGCGAGAGGTCTTCGTCCATCGTAAACTTCTCGCGCGACCAGTCGACGGACGCGCCTTCGCGGCGCATCTGCACGGTTATCTGGCCGCCGGATTCGGCCTTCCATTGCCAAACACGCTCGACAAACTTTTCGCGCCCGAGATCGTGCCTTGATTTGCCTTCGGTCTTCAGCGCCTTTGATACCATCAACTGCGTCGAGATGCCGGCGTGGTCCATACCCGGCAACCACAGTGTGCGATACCCGCACATGCGCTTGTGCCGCGTCATGACATCCATGAGCGTATGCTGGAGGGCATGGCCCATGTGCAACGAGCCGGTAACGTTCGGTGGCGGTATAACGATCGAAAAAACCGGCGCCCCCGGGTCGTTATTTATCTCCGGGGCAAAATAACCATTCCGCTCCCAGCGCTCGTAATGATGCTGTTCAGCCTCTTTGGGGTCGTACTGTTTGGGGATATCCATGCGAACTCTATGCTTTGCCTTGTGAAAATGAAAACGTAGAGTCTACGCCAGACAACACACAAAGTTCAAAAGAGACACGCAGAGAACAGTGAACGCGCAAAACTAGGGTCTGTGGCTGGCTTATGAGGTGAATTCTGACGGCCGCCGGACTTTATAGGGCGCGGCATTTGGATTGAGTGATCGTTAATTGAGCCAGTTGATTGTTATCTCCTGCTCGACCTGTTTGAATTCTCGATCGCCTGTAACCAGGTGCGCCTTAACCTTTCGCGTGAGCGCTGCGGCAAAGGCATCGGCGAAGGACATTTTGTTTTTAGATTTGAAGTAGGCTGCCACCTTTGCAAGTTCCCAGTCAACGTCAACGAACTCAACCCCGAGATCACGAACTTGTTTTATACTCGCGTCCGCGTCTCCGGCCGATGCCTCACGTGCAACGATGTACCAAACTTCTCCCGCATTTACTACGGTCATTAACAACGGAAGCCCTTGCTCCAATGCATCACTGATAATGTCCGCAACCTTCGCTCCGGCTGCTTCATCCTCCAGATAGGCGATGACAGCCCATGAGTCGAGAACAATCGCCTGCGGCTTACGGGCCATTACAGCTCTCGCTCCCGCTTCTTTTCCGCCAACAGAGCCTTCATCAAACCCTTGCCCCGGAGCTTTCCTCTCCCGCTATGAACGAATTCGCGGGTTATCGGTTTAAGGATAATTTCATTGCCCTTCTCTTCGATCCTGATACGCGTGCCTTCTTTGATTCCGAGACGCCGTCGAATGGATGACGGAATAACGATCTGACCCTTCGATGTAGCAGTAGTTTCCATAGCGCCACTCTTTCCTACGAAATACACAGTGTATACCATCCCAAACTATGTAAGTCAACGGGGCGGTCGTATTACGTTGCTACCCCCGTGCTAAAAAATAAAGCAGGGATTCGTTAGAATCACCTGCTTTAAATATATCCTATGTGGACAGAGCCGAAGCTTACTTCGCTTGTCTCTCTTCCAACTGCTTCTTGATCAGCAGCTCCGCCATATCCGGGACAACTTCCCAGGCGATCTCGCGGACCACTTTATCTGACATCATCTCGACAACGCGGCGGGCGATGGCGTCGATCATTTCCGGGGAGAGTTGGTCGGCGCTGATCGAAGCCGGGGCCGCGGATGACGCGGATGAAACGGATGTGGGTTGAGGCTCCTGCGGGGCTTCGAATACCGGTTCGGGTTCGACGACTGCGACTTCTGGAACTTCAGTCGCGTACGGAATTTCCTGCGTCTCGGCAAACGGCGAGTAACTAGCAGTTGCAGCCGCTTCTCTCACCTGCGGCTCGACAAACGCGCGCACCGGCGCAGCCGGTTCATAAGCGGGCGTGACGACCTCGCGAGACTCCTCCTCGTCGAGATCCAGAACAAACTCGTCATCACCACTCGCGCTCACAGGCTCAAAGTCGCCCAGATCCAACAACACGTCAGAATCGTTTCGTGTCTCAGTTTCCATTTTCACCTCACGCGGTAACGATTCCGCCGCGATGGCCTCGTCCAACGGCAGCGTGTCTGCCGTCGACACTTCCAAGTCA
>DASUPZ010000181.1:0-6353 GCA_036280855.1 Pyrinomonadaceae bacterium
ATGAGAACATTAACAGTGCTGGTTTTATTCGCTGTGCTTTGTGGTGCTGCCTTATTTGCCGCGCCCGCGCAAAGCAGTAATGCGGCGGTCTTTTCAGAACGCATCAATGGAACGGTCGTTGGAATCAGCGGCCGCCTTGCGGGACGGTCGCGACCGTTCTCGCTGATCATCAACAACTACACTCCGGCAAACCAGGTCCGGGAACTGAATGAAACGCTCGGGCGCGACGGGCAGGAAGGGTTGTTGAAGGCGCTTTCAAAGATGGACGCGGGCCGAATACAGATCGGAACTGGCGTTGGTATTCCTGCCAATGCGGTGATCGTCGACCCGTGGGGCGAGGGCGGCAGGAAACTGACGGTTTTTTACGAACGCAATGTGAGTTTCTTTGAGCTGCGGTATGGAACGAGATCTGAAATGTATCGCGTCGGGTACGCGGAGATCTTTCTGAATCGCGAAGGTCGTGGAGAAGGAACGCTGATTCCGGCCGCACGCGTGCGTTTGAGAGACGGAAACGTTTGGGAAGTTGAAGACTTCGGCGTGTTCCCTGCGCGCATACTCGGACTGCGTGCCAGCGGCAGCGTCGAAATCCGGTAACGCGGATAAAATCCGCGGATTTTCCGTGTTTGTTCGTGTCTCCTAGCTGAAAGGATCAAGGAGGGTATGAGGGCGCAAATAAAGCTTGGCCGTATTTTCGGAGTTCAGATTGGCCTGCACTACAGCTGGTTTCTCATCGCCTTCCTGATCACTTTGTCACTCGCCGGACACTTCGCGTCGAACAATCCCGGCTGGAGCCCGGCGTTGCGATGGGGAGTGGCAATCGTAACGGCTATTCTCTTCTTCGGCGCGATCGTCGCACACGAACTTTCACACGCACTCGTAGCCAAAGCTCGCGGCCTGCCCGTGCACTCGATCACGCTCTTCGCACTCGGCGGCGTCGCACAGATGGAGCGAGATGCTGCTGACGCGAAGACGGAGTTTTGGATGGGTATCATTGGCCCAATCACGAGCTTCGTTATCGGTGTCGTCTGTCTCCTCCTCACGATAGCACTCGGCTGGCGTCCACCGGAGTTTCCACAGGATCCTTTGCCGGCGATGTTGATGTGGCTTGGACTTATCAACATCGGGCTCGCCATCTTCAACATGATTCCCGGATTCCCGCTCGACGGCGGGCGCGTGCTGCGCGGGATCGTCTGGTGGATCACCGGAAACGCCAAACGCGCGACGTTGATTGCCGCACGTGTGGGCCAGGTGATCGCTTTCGCGATGATCATTTACGGCGTGATGCAGTTTTTTGCGGGCACCGGTTTCAGCGGTCTGTGGCTGGTTTTCATCGGCTGGTTCCTGCTCAGTGCGTCGCGCGAGAGTTATGCGCAAATGGTCATCACGGACGGATTGCAGGGACTACGTGTTGCGGACGTTATGTCGCGCGACTTTCCGACAGTTGACGCTTACGCAAACCTGCAAACCTTTACTGAGGAAAACCTGGTACGCACGGGCCGAAGATTTTTTATCGTAACTATGAACGCGCAGCCGGTAGGAATCATCACGCCGACCGAAGTCAGCAGCATACCGCGTGCGCGCTGGCCCTACACGACCGTTGCAGACGTCATGCGGCCGCTGGACCAGACGCGGACTGTTGAACCATCGACGCCGATTACCCAGGCGCTCGAATTAATGACTGGTCAGGATTTGAATCAGTTGCCGGTGCTTTCAAACGGCATGCTGGCTGGACTCATCTCGCGCGGTCACATTCTCCAGTTGCTCCAGACGCGCGCTGAGCTTCATGTATAGGTCGTATAAGACCAATAGGACCTATATGACCTATTAGGCAAGGGCCTTCTGGATCTTCTCGAGGGCGCCAAACAGCACCTCATCTTCTCGTGCGATGCAGAGGCGCAGGTAATTATCATGCGCACTGCTATCCGCAAACGCACCTCCCGGCACACCCGCAACACCCTTGCTGATCAGCATCTCGTTGAAATCGATCGCATCGCCACGGCCCTCGGGAATGCGCGCCCACACGTAAAACGCCGATCCTGAATCGTAAATCTGAAATCCCACCTGCTCGAGGGCTGCGACCGCCTCAGTTCGTTTACTGATGAACCTGTCACGAAGTGCGGGGTAGTAGTTCGGATCCGACATCAGCACCTCGGCGAGCGCGAGTTGCAAAGGCGTCGGCGAACAGACGTAGAAGACGTTGTTGGAATTGTTGAGCGGCGCGATCAGTCGTGATGAGCCGTAAACGTAACCCAAACGCCAACCGGAAATGTTCCACGACTTCGAAAACGAATTAACCGTGATCGTGCGCTCGAACATGCCGTCGAGAGTCGCGATCGAAATGTGAGGCTTGTCATCCACAACGTAGTGTTCATAAACCTCATCGGCTATGCACAGCAGGTCAAGTTCCTGACAAACCGCGGCGATCGTTTCGAGCTCAGCTCTCGTGAACACTTTCCCCGTCGGATTTGCCGGGCTACACGCGACTATCGCTCGCAACGGAAACTCCTGTTGGTTCTTCCACTCACTGCAACGCGCGCGTAGTTCGTCCGCGTCGAGTTCGAGATTCTCTCCGTGCAGAGGCAGCACGTGCGATCGTCCACCCAGTTCGCTCAGAATTTTACGGTGATACGGATAATAAGGCTCAAACACGAGCACGGAAGAATTTTGTAGATGCGTGTGCGCGATAGCGATCAGAGCGCCCGTGGCGCCGGGCGTGATCAACAACTCGAACGGCGACCCTTTAGGATCGACGTTGATGTTATTGAAGCGCGCGATCTTGCCTGCGACAGCTTCGCGCAGCGCGCCGACTCCCTCCGCCGGACTGTAATGATTGCGACTTGACTGGATCAACTCGCTCGCAGCCTGGGCCAGTTTTGGATGGATAGCCAGTTCGGATTGACCTTGCACAAGATTGCCGCTTGGAGGAACCAGCCGTGTGATAGTTCGAATTTCAGGTTGGGGTTTAGGGGTCATCGTGCTGCGTAGTTTGCCTGAAATTTATTCAGCACGAAAGTGGCAAACAGTTAACCGCGGATGAACGAGGAAAATCCGCGGATTTTATTCCGCGTTCATCCGTGGCTCCTATTGACAGGCTACAGGAACGTTCGATAGACTCCCGCCTCTCCTATCGACTGCATAGAGGAAGCGGGGAAACATGACGAAGCAAGCAGCCGACCTGTTCAAACAGGGCACGCTCGAACTCCTGATCCTGCGACTGCTGAGTTCCGGCAGCATGAACGGCTGGGACATCATGCAACGCATACAACTCGTCTCCGGCGAGGTGCTCACCGTCACCGCGGGCGCACTCTATCCCGCACTCCATCGCCTCGAAGCACGCGGCCTCATCTCAGCCGTCTGGGGACCGTCTGAAAATAATCGGCGTGCGAAGTTTTATGGCTTGACTGCACGCGGCCGCAAACAACTCGAGACGCAACGCAAGCAATGGGAGCGATTCTCCGACGCAGTCGCTCTGGTTTTACGAGATGCCTGAGGTTTCCTCCCGTGAATTTAAATGACTTATTACGCCGCTGGCGCGCGCTGAAGCATAAAGAAAACCTGGACCACGAGCTCGACGAAGAGTTGCGTTTTCACCTGGAACGCGACATCGAGCAGAACATTAGAGACGGCATGTCGCCGCGAGACGCGCGTTACGCGGCGTTGAAGTCGTTTGGCGGCGTCGATCAGTCGAAGGAAGAATGTCGTGACGCGCGTGGTGTGAGCTTCGTCGAAAACATCCTGCGCGATGTCTCTTTTAGCGTACGCGTGCTGCTTAAGAACTACGCGTTCACGATCGTCGTCGTTCTGACTCTAGCGCTCGGAATCGGCGCGAATACCGCGATCTTCAGTTTTGCAAACGGCATTCTGCTGCGACCACTTCCCTATCCTCAGTCCGATCGTCTCGCGGTGCTCAACGAAACCGCGTTGAAGCGCGGCGTCGACTCGATGAGCGTGTCGTATCCAAACTTTCTCGACTGGCGCGAACAAAACACGGTCTTCGAAGACATTGGCGTTCACTTCGGCACGAGCAGGTTCTCACTCAGCGGCGCCGGCGAGCCGGTCGAGATCCGCGGCTCTCGCGTTTCACACGGGTTGCTCGAGATCCTGCGCGCGTCGCCACAACTCGGCCGCACCTTCACTGCAAACGAAGATCGTCCCGACGAAGATGCAGTGGTAATCCTCGGATACGATCTCTGGCAGAGGAATTTTGGCGGCAATCCAAACATCCTCGGTCAGAAGATCATGCTCAGCAACCGCGCGCGGACAGTGATCGGCGTCATGCCGCGCGGTTTCCGCTTTCCTGAGATCTCTGAGTTGTGGGTGCCGCTCGCGTTGACGCCGAAAACGTTCACGCGGACCGATCACGGCTTGCGCTC
Source organism: Pyrinomonadaceae bacterium (assembly GCA_036280855.1). Lineage (GTDB taxonomy): Bacteria > Acidobacteriota > Blastocatellia > Pyrinomonadales > Pyrinomonadaceae > PSRF01. The sequence continues at coordinate 4,374 of DASUPZ010000181.1, forward strand.
CGTTGCGCGTTTGAAAGACGGCGTGAGTTTTCCCGAAGCTCAGGCCGAGATGAACAACATCGCGGCGCGTATCGAACAACAAAATCCGGTCACTAACGAGGGCCTTGGCGTCGCAGTAACCAGCCTGCACGAGAGCCTGACTGGCGATTATCGCGAAGCGCTTCTGATCCTGCTCGGCGTCGTTGGCTGTGTGTTGCTGGTCGCATGCGTGAACGTTGCGAACCTGATGCTTGCACGCGCTACCGCACGACAGAAAGAGTTTGCATTGCGTGCTGCACTCGGCGCCGGACGCTGGCGAATCATGCGCCAACTGCTGATTGAAAGTTTGTTGCTGGCGATAGTTGGCGGCGCACTCGGTTTTGTTCTTTCACTCTGGGCGCTGCACCTTCTCTTAACTGCGATTCCGATCGATCTTCCGTTCTGGATGAACTTCGGGATCGATGTGCGCGTGCTCGGCTTCACGGTTGCGATCACGCTGCTGACTGGTCTGATCTTCGGCGCTGCGCCGGCGCTACAAACCTCACGTGTCGATCTCAACGACACGCTTAAAGAAGGTGGACGCGGGACCGTAGGCGCTCGAGGTCGCTCGCGCAGCGTCCTCGTTGTGACGGAGATTGCTCTATCGCTTGTGCTGCTTGTGGGCGCCGGATTGATGATCCAGAGCTTCATGCGCCTGCGGCGCGTCAACATCGGTCTCGATGCGAAGAACGTTCTGACGACGACATTCATCCTGCCGATGGCGAAATATCGCGAGGGCGATCAACGAGCGGCGTTCTTCAAACAGTTGGTGGAACGAGTGCGGACTCTCCCCGGCGTACAAGCCGCGAGCGCAACGGCAACGCTGCCGTTGAGTGGGAGCAATTGGGGCCGGAGTCTGACAGTCGAGGGCTATCCGGTGCTTCCCGTCGGACAAGCACCGATGATTCAGCACACGGTTGTCACTCCCGGTTACTTTCGTACGATGGGAATACCGCTGCTTTACGGCCGTGACTTTACCGACGCCGATGCGAAAGACAAGCCCGGTGTGACGATTGTCGATGAGCGCCTCGCTCGCGAGTACTGGCCCAACGAAAATCCCGTAGGCAAGCGAGTTCGTTTTGGACCACCTGAGAATAACGAACCGTGGCACACGATCATCGGCGTAGCCGGCACCGTTCGACACGAACGGATGCAGGAAGACACGAACGAGAGCGTCTACTTACCTCATCTGCAAATTCCCGTGAATGGTCTGTCACTCGTGACGCGAACGACTGCGAATCCGAACGATTTGATCGGCGCTATCCGACGTGAAGCAGCGCAACTGGATCCGGATCTACCGGTCAGTGAAGTCGCGACCATGGAAGACGTGGTTGCCGAGTCGATCTGGCAGCCGCGTTTGTATGCGATGTTGTTTGTGGTGTTTGCAGGCGGCGCCCTCGTGCTGGCCCTCATCGGAATTTACGGCGTGATGGCGTTTCTCGTGCAGACGCGAACACACGAGATCGGAGTCCGCATGGCACTGGGTGCGACTGCGCGAGATATCTTTAAGCTCGTCGTCGGCCGTGGCATGAAGTTGACGGCGTTTGGCGTGTTGCTCGGCATCGCGGGCGCGGCAGCGTTGACACGCTTGATGCACAGTTTGCTTTTCAACACCAGCTCGACGGATCCGGTAGTGTTTATTCTAATTTCATTGCTGTTGTCGCTGGCGGCTTTCCTGGCGTGTTACATCCCGGCCAGACGTGCGGCGAAGGTCGATCCCCTCGTGGCGCTGCGCTACGAGTAATTAGTTCACCGTTCAGAGTTCAAGCTTTAGCTTGCTCGTCCGAAACAGCAACCTAAAGGTTGAACTCTGAACGGTGAACTCTGAACGGTGAACTCTGAACGCTTGAACCCTAAACGCGTCCGATGGTTTGACTAGGCCCGCCCTGTGTCCTAGACTGCAATCCTCTTCCCACGTTTTCCCCCTGGTGTAAATTCCCCTCTACAGGTGTATATGGAAAA
>DASUPZ010000182.1:0-6972 GCA_036280855.1 Pyrinomonadaceae bacterium
CGTCGCGCTCGTCAGTCAACGGATGCAGGTTCGCGAAGCCCGCGATGCGCGCGACCCGTTCGTTGAGCCGCGAGTTGTACTTCATCGTGCAGGAGCCCAGAGGATACATGCCCAGATCGATCGAGTAGTTCCAAGTGGACATGCGGATGAAGTGGCGGATGACGACCACCTCGCTGACTTCGGGCATGCCCTCGAGATCGTCATCGCGACGAAACTCGGTAGGGATGTCGAGCTCGACTTCATCGACGTCGAGGGCGGGCAGTCGGTAACCGATACGTCCGGTCTGGGAACGCTCGAAGATGAGCTGCTCGTTTGGGCTGATGTGACTGGTGACTTTTGTAATTCCGGTAGTCATTTAATAGGTCCAATAGGTCCTATACGACCTATACCTCTGTTAATCCTTGCACTAGCGCGTCGATCTGCGCGCGGCTGTTGATCTCGGTGACGCAAACCAGAAAATCATTCGGCCGGTCTGACATAAACTTCGATAAAGCTATGCCGCCTTCAATCTCTTTCTCTTTCCCCAACCGCGAAAGCAGATCCGCTGCCTTACCCGGCGCGCGCACGACAAACTCGTTGAAGCACGGCGCGGTGAAGGGAAGTGAATACCCCTTCAATCCTGCAATCGCTCGTCTCGCGTACGCAGCCTTTTGCGCGCACTGGTGCGCGGCCTCCTGAATACCGCGACGGCCCATCGTTTCCATGTAAACAGTTGCCGCGAGGGCGATCAGTCCTTCATTGGTGCAAATGTTTGACGTGGCTTTCTCACGGCGAATGTGTTGCTCGCGCGTCGCAAGCGTCAGCACAAACCCGCGGTGTCCCTGTTTATCGTAAGCTTCACCCACGAGGCGTCCGGGAATCTGCCGCGCATACTTCTCGCGCGTTGCGAACAACCCGACGTATGGACCACCAAACGAGAGCGGCACGCCAAACGACTGTCCTTCAGCGACAACAATGTCAGCGCCGCATGCGCCGGGCGATTTCAACAGTCCCAGCGACATTGCTTCAGTGAGGCACACGACGAGCAACGCGCCTTTTGCGTGCGCTGCATCTGCGAGTGCGGCAACGTTCTCTATACACCCAAAGAAGTTTGGCGATTGGACCACGAGCGCCGCAGTCGAGTCGTCAACTGCTTCGGCGAGGGCTTTCCACGACTGCCCCGTTTTCTCGTCAAACGGCACAACCTCCAGGTGGATACCCGCGTGCTGCACGTAAGTTCTTATAACTTCGAGGTACTGCGGATGCGCCGCGGTCGAAGCGATTGCTTTCGATCGCTTCGTCACACGTTCAGCCATCAACACTGCTTCGGCAAGCCCGGTCGAACCGTCGTACATGGAAGCGTTGGCCACTTCCATTCCGGTCAACTGGCATACAAGTGTCTGAAACTCGAAGATCGCTTGCAGCGTGCCTTGAGAAATCTCAGGTTGGTATGGAGTGTAAGCAGTAAAAAACTCTGAACGCGAGATGATGTGATCGACGATCGTTGGGATGTAATGAGAATAAGCGCCGCCGCCCATGAAACTCGCGCGTCGAGCTCCTGCGTTGCGCGCTCCCAATTGCTCGAACCTTTCGAGCAGTTCGATCTCTGAAAGAGCGGGGGGCGTGTTTAGCGGCCGCTCTAAACGTAAATCCTGAGGAATTGAATCAAACAGTTCTGCAGCCGACCCGAGCCCAACAGCTTCCAGCATTTCCTTGCGCTCTTCCGGCGAGTTAGGAATGTACCGCAAGTTTATTCGCTCTCAGCTTTCGTAAAATCTTCGTACTCCGCGGCTGTCAACAAGCTGTCGACCTCACTGGGGTTCGACATCTTCACGCGGATCATCCAGCCCTCGCCGTACGGATCGGAATTGACTGTTTCAGGCTCGTCGGCCAGCGCCTCGTTGATTTTGACTATCGCGCCCGCGACGGGTGTGAAGACTTCTGACACCGCCTTCACTGACTCAACCGAACCGAACGGTTCATTTGCTGCAAAATCTTCGCCCGCTTTCGGCAACTCGACGTACACTACGTCACCCAGTGAGTTTTGTGCGTAGTCGGTAATGCCGATGATGGCCTGATCACCGTCTACTCTCACCCATTCGTGATCTTTGCTGTAGTGCAGGTCTTCCGGAACGTTCGCCATGGATCCTCCATCTCTATCTCGTGAATCGTGTAAATCCTGTCGTCATTTAGCTCGTTTATAAAACGGCGTCTTCACAATCTGCGCGTTCACCAGTCGCCCGCGCACATCAATCTGTATCTCCTGGCCCACTGTCGCAAACTCGACAGGCACGTACGCAAAACCGATGTTCTTTTTCAGAAACGGCGCCGGGCTGCCTGAGGTTACTTTGCCGACGCGTTGGCCTCCGACAACCACTTCCTGATCGTCGCGTGCGATACCGCGCTCAGTCACTTCAAACCCGACGAGCTTGCGCTTCACGCCGGCTTGTTTCTGCTGCGCGAGTGCTTCGCGGCCGGTAAAGTCGCCTTTGTCGAGTTTACATATCCAGCCGAGATTTGCCTCGAGCAAAGTCGTTGTTTCGTCGATCTCGTGACCGTAAAGTGCCAGGCCCGCTTCGAGTCTCAACGTGTTGCGCGCGGCGAGTCCGCAGGGAAGCACGCCTTCTGGTGTACCTGTGTTGCCTGTGTCGAGAATCCTGGTCCACAGTTGTTCGGCGCGATCGGCCGGTGCGTAAATCTCAAAGCCGTCTTCGCCTGTGTAACCAGTGCGAGAAACTATTCCTTCAACGCCATCCACCGTGCCGGATCTGAAGGTGTAATACTTGATTTCCGCGAGTGGCAGATCGGTCAACTTTTGCAGGATCGACTGAGCCTCCGGGCCCTGCAAAGCGAGTTGGCAGTAATCGGCGCTGACGTTGTTTAGTTGAACGTTTTCTGAAGAGTGTTTTGACTTGATCCAGTCCCAGTCTTTTTCTGTGGTGCTTGCGTTGACGACGAGTAACAGGTGATCGGCAGCAAGGCGATAGACGAGTAAGTCGTCGACCACGGTTCCCTCGGGAGTTGTCAGCGCAGTGTACTGCGCCTGGCCATCCACGAGCTTTGTGACGTCGTTTGAAGTTATGCGATTGACGAACGGAACCGCGTCAGCGCCGCGGACGTCGATCTCGCCCATATGCGAGACGTCGAATAGTCCGGCGTGAGTTCGTGTGCGCAGGTGTTCTTCGATGGTTCCCGCGGGATACTGCACGGGCATATCCCAGCCGCCGAAATCGACCATGCGGCCGCCTGCCAGCCGGTGGGCGCTGTTGAGTGGCGTCTGTTTGAGTTGCGGAGCGGTTGCCGTCAAGTTACTCACCACGCGCGCCGGAGTTACAAGCGTGCGCTGTTTGATTCAGTAAAAACAGGTGAAGCCGCAAGCTAGCATGCGCAGTGGGTTGCGTCAAGCGAGGGTAGGGGAAATGCACAAGGTTGAGAACGTGGAAGGTTATTAACCGGAGTAGATCATTCCTTCAGGGACCAATTCAACCCGTAATCTGCAGTGACGAGACGAGGACCTCGAGCACGATCCTTGTAATAAGGATAAAGCGTCATAAAGCCGGTTCCGTCGGTTTGTAGCTCAATGCTCTCGATGTAGGGCGAGAGGTTGTATTCTTGTCGCTTTGCGCCGCGGGGAAGATGGTTTTCACCGTCCCAAATTGACCAATTAGCCCCGCCGTTAGTTGTCACTATGTAATGGCTCCCGATGAAGCCATAGCCGATATGATTATTGACGAAGCCAAGCTGCTCAGGCCGAATCGCAACAGGTTCATCCCCTTTCACAGTCAAAAGGTCCTGCCACTTCTCAGACTGTATCGTTGCTGATTGGAACGAGAAGTAAACGCCGGGAAGACTTACGCCTCTCTCTTTATAAGCGGCAATACGGATTCTAAAGCTTTTATTCGCGATCTCCCTTTCATCATACATCTCATTGCGTTGCATTCGGCTTAATGCGAATCCGCCGCCAAGAGTCGCTACGAAAACAGCGATGGGAATGAGAAGCTTCAGCGATTTCATCATCGGTCGCCCTTTCGATGTTCGACAAGTATGACCTAAAGTCATCGAGGCGCACAAAGCGTGTTCCTAATCCACTCTGGCAGGTCACGTGCGCGCAACTCAGCACCAGGCCCTCTAAATGATTCTCCCATTGGAACAGTCAAATTGTTCAAAGCAATATCGGCTCTGCCAGAATCCGTGTTCGGATTTTCTCGAGCATTAGCTATCTCCAACGGACTCCTGACATCACCTTTGAAATTCCTGATTAGGGTTCCGGTTCCGGCAAACCCGATAACGAGACCAAAAACAGCGTGTCTTGCCTGATTGGCGCTTGTCGGATCAGGATCGATGAAGCGATCAGCAAAGCCCTGAGAACCAAACTCAGGGAGCTCCCGGGGACCTTCAGATTGGAGACGAAGAAGTGCCGAGTCTGTCGCATCGGTCAACTCAGTGAACCTTCTCGCCAAGTTGTCCATGAACGCATTAATGTTATGAGGATAATTATTCGTGCGTGGATCTCTGTTGTTTGTGAAGATGGCATTCGAGATATTTTCAACCTCATTTGCGAACTCATAGCAATCTCTCGGTCCTTGAGTTGGATTTTGTGGTCTCGAATGATGGAATCGAATAGCAAAGATGTCGGTTGCTAAGCTTCTTCCTGTGCCTTCGTTGTCATTAATGAATCGGGCATAAGGACGTTGGGCAGTGTAGGAAACTCCGGAAATGACCTCCAACAAGGAGTTCCGATGCCACGTAAAAGTTGGTCCCGGTGAAGGACTGCCGCGCTGCCCCAATCTGGGTCGTTGGATTTGTCCAGGCGGTCCAAAGACAAGACTCTCTGTGAGGACTGAACCATTCGCTACTCGTCGCTGGAATTCTCCCTCAGAAACCGGGAGGCCGTCAATCGTTCTGCCACTAGAGTAGTCAAACGGATCGCCACCCTCGATAAACAACGGCTGGGCGAACTTCATGTCGACGTAACTCAGCCAATCACCATAGGGATTTGAGAGCGGGAGTTCAGCGCCGCGGGGATCGCGCTCTTCTCTGCGAGTGGCGCGAGAACTCGAGTGACCGTCAGAGGTGACCCAACTGCCCGTCACGGGATTGTGATGCTCGAAAGTCACCTGGCCCCATACGTCGCGCGCGATGCGCTGCCCACCGGCATAGATATGGATCGTGTTGGCAGATCCCAGTTCCGCGATGGGAACTCCACCGAGAACAGAGGATCTTACGTAATGCGTCGTTTGCGTGTCTTCAATTGGCGCACTCTCGTTGCCAGACCCATCCACCAATCCTGGCTGCCTCGAGATCTGCTCGCGCTTTGCGGGTAATCCTAAGCCATCATACGTTTGCGTGATGTCCAGACGCGGTTCAAGCGGGTACTCATCACCGTCACCAACCTTCGCGTGCGACACCGAGTGGACAACGACCCCGGCCGCATTGAACGTCTGCTGATAGCTGGGATCGCGCGTGGTATTTCCCTCGGCGTCATATTCCCAACCAGAGTCGGTGCGACGATTGTTGACGTAGGTGCCGGTATCCGCCGGAGGCTGGCCTGTATACAATAACCCCGTACGACTGCTGTGGTTGAAAGCGTCATAGCTGATGGTTTGATGATACGGATCAGGATTACTTACCGCTGGATACGGACTTAAACCACGTGCGCGACGAAAAGTGCTGGCCTCTTTCAACCTGCCAACGTGATCGTACTTGTAAGCACGATCAAACCAATTATTCGTAGAATCCCATGCGTGCTTGACGCTCCCGTCGTCGTAGTAACCGTAGCTCCACGTCATCGTGCTGTGAGTGGTGTTCGCGTTCTGGTAATTCATGTTGTTGAGCGTGTAGGTCAACGGTTGCAGGCGCGCGTTGTAAGTGATTTGCTCGCTGGTGGTGTTGCCGTAGGTCATGCTCTTGCGCGCGCCCCACGCTCGGTAGGCGATGTCGGAAGCGAAGCTGCTTAGGTTTTGTGTTTGCAGATTGGGCCAGACGCCGTAAGTGGCGGAGAAGCCGCTCGCGGTTACACCAGACAAACGGCCGGCAGTGTCGTAGTCGTAGCCCACCTCCTGTGACTTGAATGGAATGGCAAGCAGGGTTAATGCATTCGCGAGATTGTACGAGTAGTTCAGAGCGTAGCTGCCACTCAGACCTGTGAACGTGCGCGACTCGGAAGTGAGACGCGAGAGCGAATCGTAACTGTAGCTGGTTGAACCCGTGCTATCGCTCATCGTGCTGCGATTGCCGGCAGCATCGTAGCTGAAGCTCACCGCACCGGGCACAGGTACCTGCGACTGCGAAGGAACAGTGTACGTGACGCCGGTGACAAGATGTCGATTGTTGTAAGTATAGTTTGTCGCAGCGCTGCGTGCGTCCGTGACTTTTTGAACAGTGCCGTCCGGATTGTAATTCCAGGTGGTGTTCGCGTTTGCGCTCTGCTCAGGCACGTGCCTCGTTTTCACCCGACCATAGCCATCGTAAGTAAAAGTCGTGTCCTGAAAAGTGCTGCCTCCCTCCGGGCCTGCGTACTGCCGCACCTGCGTCACCTGATTGCGACCATTGTAGGTGTTCACGGTTGCAGCATAGGGATCGCCATTCTGCCAGTTGAGCACTTCCGTCTTTACAGTCCGGCCCAACACATCCGAATGAATCTTCTGTTGCCGCCGCTTTGTCATGCCGCCGTCGATCGTGCCTTCGTCTGTAAGCGTCACAACCTCACCGCCGGCGCAGCCACAACCGACGTAGCCGGCAGTTTTGGTCGTCCCGTCGGGATTCGTCGTCACTAACGGGCGGCCTTGCCAGTCGTAGGTTTGCTGTGTGTAGTAGATTCCGGCGGCATCGTCGCCACTCGCAACCCACGCGCTGTTGACCTCAGTCGGATTCGACTGTAACCACGCACGGCCCATCTGGTCGTAGACAGTGTTGACCAGACGATAACCGCCGACACTCCCGGGATGATTACTCAACGCGCCAATCACACGACCGACGCCATCCGTGACTTGA
>DASUPZ010000183.1:0-5836 GCA_036280855.1 Pyrinomonadaceae bacterium
AACTTGCCGTCGAGGATTATGCCACCGCCGACGCCGGTTCCGAGTGTGACGCAGATGATCGTCTTGCAACCAATCGCAGCGCCGCGCCACATCTCGCCGACGGCTGCCGCGTTTGCATCGTTTTCGACGATCGCGGGAAGACCGAGTCGTTCAGTCAAAGCAGCAGCGAGCCGGAACCCGTCGAGACACGGAAGGTTCGGCGCCTTCACGACCGCGCCCTCCTCAACATTGACTGTTCCCGGTACGACAATCGACACCGCCGTTATCTGGTCGGCAGGCGCGCTTTGCCGCTGGCATTCGCGCACTGCGGAAACGATCGCATCGACGATCGCGGCTGGATCGGAACCCTGCGGTGTGTTTTGTTTGAAACGAAACTGGATCTCGCCATTGCGATCGACAGTCGCAGCGCGCAGGTGCGTGCCGCCGAGATCGGCGGCGAAGATCAGGCCCGTGGTGAGATTAGCGTTCATTTCGCTCGTGCTGCATAGCGGTCAAAGACGATTTTTGGAGTCTCGACGTTTCTTCCCTTTTCGATACTTATCGCGAGTCGAATGAACTGGGCCATCGACCACGCCAGTGGTGTTGCTGAACCTGTCCCTGCGCCAAAGCGGAGTGCGGGGCGGGAACTATGCCGCAGATCCCAAACCTGTTCCGGAATCATGAATCCATCATTCGCGAAACCGGCCATCGTGTCGAGACGCTTTCGCGCATTAGCGAGGTCGCCCGCCGCAATTTCATACTCACCACGTTCGCCGGTGAGCAATGTCCAGAGACGCCCGACGCCGTTGCGGGCGTCGTACTTCTCGCCCTTCGGTGTTTCGCCATACGCATCATGGTTGTAGCGGTACCACGCTTCTCCAGCGGGTGTTTGCACCTTGATCATCTCGTCCACGAGCTTGAGAGAATCGCGGATCAATTGATCGTGTGGACTCTTCACGCCAAGACGCACGAGCTCCAGAAAACCGGCGTCGATGACTTTGCGTTCGTCAACGGCGAGGCTGCTGCTGTTGATCTGAATCTTCACGCCGTCGTCAGGATTATCGTTTTCCGTAATGCGAAGATAATACGGATTACGTGTGTGGCCGCTCTTAGTTGCCGTCCAGCGATCGACGTTCGCAGCCCACTTGTCGGCAGTCTCGAGGTAAGCATTTGCGGCAGCCCCGTCGCCATTCAACCTCGCGATTTCAGCCGCGCAAACAAGACCCGCGATCTGGGCTGCTATCGTTGCGGGCGAATAGCCGGGCTTTTCCTCCCATCGATCCTGATCAGTGCGTGGTCCATGTTTCAGAATGTAATCAGCCGCCGGCTTAATGTGTTTTAGCCACGACTCTCGATCGTTGCGCTCCAATTGATATGAAAGCACGAGCGGTAAGCCCACCTGGTCCATCTGCAATCCGCTACCGATCGGACGGCCATCGACCCACGAATTCTGCGGAAAGCTTCCGTCTGATTTCTGCTGCACTTTGAACAGGTAATCGAGCAGGCGAATGGCTGTAGCACGATCGCCCATCGCGTCGAATGCAGTAGCGACGTGATAGAGATCACGCGACCAGACGGCGTGGTATCCACTGATCGTTGGTTCGTTGGCGTTTGGACCACCGCCCCACGGCACAGAAGGTGAAGCGATCGATGCACCGGGAATAGTCTTGTCTTCGAGACCTTTCAGGACCATGGCGGCCATGTTGAACTGCCGCTGGTGTTTTGGGATGTGCGGCAGCGTGGTCGCGTATTTTGCCCAGCCGGCTTCATACTCACGTTTGACGCTTTCGAATCCTGTGGAGAGAGAAGCGCTCGCAGCCTTCGCGGCATCCGATTTAGTTTCACCCAACCCGAGCGCGAGCGTGCACTTGTTTTGCTTCAGTATTCCCGTCTGGACCACATTGCCGTTTGTTCCGCCATTAACTTCAGTAAGGCCGCAACTCGATATCAAAGCCGACGCGATCTTCCCGTCCTCAGCCAGCAACGTCTCGCCATCCGTCGATCCTGAATCATGCCAGCCGCTGTTGTTCAAAGACGGATCGAAGTGGACGTGCAGTTTGGCAGCTCTATCGCTCTTAAGATCTACATCGATCAATACCGTGTTTCTATCAGGATCCGTAACGTAAGTCTTGGTGATCGTATACTGCCCGCTCTTCGCGGTGTTGACCTGACGGAACGTAAGCGAGTTTGCGGCCGGCACTTCCAGACGATGAACCGTATCATCAACCTCACTCTCGATCTTCCCACCAATCGCAACCTGAAACTGCAGCATCTGCACATTCGGCACGTCGAGCGTTGGGTAAAAAACTTCCGTCATCACACCATCCGCCAGCGTGAACCACACCTTCGACGCCGAGGAAGTCGCTGTTCCAAACCCGTTCTTTGCGGCCGTGAGCCAATGCGCGTCCGGATCCGTCTGCCATCCGCGTGATCCGCGTACAAAAAACTTGTATCCCCACGCGTCCAACGACAACTCCGGCAACCCGTCCGCGGATCCCGAGAAAGGTCTGTTCGAAAAGTTGATCGCGACAAGCACTTCCTCATTTTCCGCCTGCCGCACAAACGTAACCACGCGCGACTCATCCGAATTGCCCACCCACTTCAGTTGCCCGCGTCGCAAGGCGACACTCGACCGCCGCATGTCCATCATCTTCTTGTAAAACTTTCGAAACTCCGGACGCCGTTCGCCGATGGACCAGAAGATCGGCAGCTTCTCGAAGAGCGCGGGCGCGCCTGACTCAGTCGTGTCGCCAACCTCCATGCCGTTGTAGATCATCGGCACGCCATCAAGCGTAAACACGAAGGCCGAAGCCGCGAGCGCCGCCGGCTCCCCAAAACGTGCAATCGCACGTCGCTCATCGTGATTGTCGGAAAAGCGCATGTGGAGCGCGCCGCGTGGCCACGTCTTAACTTCTTTTTCCCACTCCTCACGCAGATCAGAAGCGCGAGCGCGTCCCTGCAGCACCTTCGTCAACGCACTGTGAAGCGGCCATGAGTAATCGAGATCGAAAGCGTTCACGAGCAGTTCTGCTTTGTGTGCTTCGGCCAGCAGGACGATGTCGGGTTTCACCTGGTCCAACTCGCGACGAGCGTTCTCCCAGAAGTCAGTAGGCACCTCACCGGCGACGTCACAACGAAATCCGTCGAGATCAAACTCACGGATCCAGTGCTTGAGCATGTCAGTCATGTAACGACGCAGCTGCTGGTTGTCGTAGTTCAACGCTGCGATGTCGTACCAGTCGTGAGGGTAGGTGATCTTGCCTTGCGCATCACGTTTGTAGAATTCCGGGTGCTTCATCAACACGCTGTCCCACGAAGTGTGATTGGCAACAATGTCAATGATCACCTTCATGCCACGCGCATGTGCTGCGCGAACGAGTCGTTTCAGATCGTCTGCCGTGCCGTAATCAGGATTGATCGCGTAGTAATCACGAACAGCGTAAGGACTGCCGATAGTTCCCTTCTTCTTCTCCTGCCCGATCGGATGAATCGGCATCAACCACAAAATCGTAACGCCAAGATCTTTCAGTTCATCCAGTCGCCCGGTGATCGCATTAAAGTTTCCTTCCTTCGAGAACGCGCGCGGGTAAATCTCATAGATCACACCATCCCGCACCCAATCCCGCACAGGCCGCGCTGTTTGCTGAGACAAACTCGTTGCACCAACAAACAACACGACCAAAATCGTGCAGAAGATCCGTGTAATCCGCGGCTCACCTCTCATAAACATCACGCACTCCCAAAACAGTCACCGCGGCAATCAGCAGACTGATCCCTCCCAGCACAACGGCATTTCTCGGATCACCTACCAGCACGTTGTCGAAGATGTTCGGCACGATGAGCGACATAACGATCTGCGGGATCACGATGAAGAGATTGAACACGCCCATGTACACGCCCATTCGTGCGGGCGGCACCGCGGTCGACAGCATCACGTAAGGCATGGACAAGATCGATGCCCACGCGACTCCTACGCCGGCCATACTCAAAAACAACATCCACTGGTTCGTTACGAGGAAGACGGACATCAGTCCGATGCCGCCACACACGAGCGCGATGATGTGTACAGTCTTGCGGCTGGTTTTGCTCGCTAACCAGGGCAGCAGGAATGCGATTAAAAAACAGACGACGTTGTAGACGGCGAAACATAGACCACCCCACTCAACTGCCTCAGCAAAGCGAGGAGCTCTTTCGTCAGGAGCAAGAAACACGTGACGAGCGATAGCGAGCGTGAAGAACTGCCACATGCACGGCAGTGCAAACCACGTGAAGAACTGGACCACGGCGAGTTGCTTCATCGTCGGCGGCATCTGCGCCAGCGCCGAAAAGATCTCTTTGAAACCATTGAGAATCCCTTTGGTTTCGCGCCTCATGCGATGAAAGGCTTCAACATCTTCCGGCGGATACTCTTTTGTAGATATGACGGTCCACAACACTGCCAGCAGAAAAACGAGCGCGCCGATCTTGAATGCGTAGTCGACTGAAAGTGGAATCCCAGTGGCCATCACTCCGACGACGCCGAGGGCTGTGAACAGGTATGGCAAAGCGTTCGCAAGTGTCTGACCGATGCCAATGAAAAAACTCTGCATCACGAAACCGAGCGTGCGTTGCTCTTCGGGAAGCTTGTCAGCCACGAACGCGCGAAACGGTTCCATCGTGATGTTGATGCTCGCGTCGAGAATCCACAGCAGTCCCGCAGCCATCCACACGGCGGATGAATTCGGCATGATGAACAGCGCGATGCTGGCGAGAATCGCGCCGACGAGGAAGTAAGGACGGCGGCGACCGAGACGGTTCCAGGTGCGATCGCTCATCGAGCCGATGATGGGCTGGATAACGAGGCCGGTAATTGGACCAGCGAGCCAGAGATAAGGAAGCGAGCTTTCCTCGGCGTGCAGGTACTTGTAGATCGGGCTCATGTTGGCGAGTTGCAAACCCCAGCCAAACTGAATTCCGAGGAACCCGAAACTCATGTTCCAGATTTGCCAAAAGCTCAAACGTGGCTTCTGCATATTTTTAGTCCTGTACAAAGATTGCCGCAGATCTCTTCGGTAATCTCACACTCAACTTCCCATCACGAAACGTTGCTTTCGCTGATCCGAGCCGATCCGTCAACGCACCACCGGGAAACCTCAACGGTGAAGTCTCAAATTCAATATCCGTGTCATCCGCGGCATTATTAATCACGACCACTACGGCCTCCGTGGAACCAATCCGCGCGTACGCATACTGCTGTTCCGATACATGAAGATTTACGAGCCCGCCGGTTCTCAACGCCGCGAGGTTTCGGCGCAAAGTCGTCAGCTTTCGAATGTACTCAAACAACTCCTGCTCATCCTTCGTCCGGCCCGCAGCCGTGAAAGCGTTGCGCTTATCACCCGGAAACCCACCCGGAAAGTCGGCACGCGTGGTCGGCTCATCCGGTCCTTCCATTGCGAGTTCGTCACCGTAATAAAGCTGCGGCACGCCGCGCGTCGTTAACACAAAGGCATTCGCGAGTTTGAGACCCTCAATCGTTGCGCCCTTCTCGCTCATGAAGCGCCCATCGTCGTGACCGCCGAGTAAAGTGACGAGTATGTTCGAGTTGGTATACAGGTAATCCTTCGCGAGGGTCTTTGGAATGGCATCGAGCGGCTTCCCTTCGGCGAATGCGTGTCGAATCGGATAAAACAGCGGGAAATCGAGGAGCGAATCGAGACCTGAATCCACACCGTCGAACCGCACTACGCCGCCCTGGAAGAACGAAGTATGGACCACGTCGCCGTCCTTCACTTCGCCCACGACTTTGAACTTCGGAAACTCGCGTTTCACTGCCATGGTCCATTGACGCCAGAAAGAATTTGGCACGTACTGCCAC
>DASUPZ010000184.1:0-4634 GCA_036280855.1 Pyrinomonadaceae bacterium
TTCCTGTACTACCTCTCGGCAGCACTCGTGCTGAAACTTCCACCGGACGTACTCGCTCAAATTCCCTTCGAACTCGATCCGGTCGTGAGGATGATCTGGCTGTTTGGCTTACTGCCGGTGACGTCCGGATTCGGACATATCGTCGCGGGTCTTTTGATCCGGCCTCAACCTCAACCGGAAAAATCGTTGAGCGAGGCTTACGCTCCACCGCATGAGCTACGACCGCCACAACACGCAAGCGTCACTGAACGCACTACGAACTTGCTCTAAGAAAAGTGGCCGCGGATAAACGCGGAAGAAATCCGCGGATTTTCCGCGTTTATCCGCGCCCAACCTTCTCTGCTATTGATCTCGGGGATTAACCCGGATCGAGTAATCAACCCAGCAATCCAGCACGCCGAATAGTTCCGACTGCTCGTCATACCCAAACGGGAATATCGACAACGCCGGCGCCGCGGGTGCGGCAAACTTCGGATCGAGCGCCTTCGCGATCTCATCCCGTGCATCCGCAAGATGCGCACGCGTCGCGCGATCGACCGCACGCGCGCTAGCTGCGGCAATCGCTGTGCTCAGGTCGCGCAGCTCAGCCTTGATCAATGCACGATAGTCGTCGGTCACTGTCGGTCGCACGTTCAACTTCGCCGCAAGTGCCTCGATATAGGAGTTCTGAAGTTTTCGCCGGTAGACGTCGATCCGTACCGGACCACCGTCGAGCTCACTCCAGATGCCGCGGCGAACATCCGCCATAAAATCTGCCGGACGATAAGCCGTCGCACCATCGATCGCTTCCTGCTCGACCAGACGATCAAAACGAGCGTTGCTCAGCAGCGAGTTGAGAACCCGTTCCTGCGCCGAATTCACTCGCGTCAGTACACCCGCCGGCTCGATGCGTCTCAGTATTTCAGACTTCAGTGCCCACGAAGGCGTCGCGAATGCATTCTCATGGAGAAACCGGACCGCAGCAGCTTGTCTTTCCTTCGGAACAATCACAAAGCGCACGCCGTCCTGACCGCCGTGTTTCTGCTGCGAATTGAAACCGCCAACGAGTCCGGTGACGTGATTCAACTCCGTGGCCCATTGGCCCATCATCCCGCCGTACAACTCGGTTAGATCGTCGTATGGCTCACCGGGACGAGACGTTGCCGGAAGCAGCATGTCCGCCACACGTTTCAGGTTCTTGATGCCCAGCGCGGTGGCAGCAATCGCATCGCCATCGCCCACGGCCTCAGTGTTTTCACCCGGGTCAGACCCGCGCGCAAATGAGGTCGAGAAACGTAAATACGGTTTTGCATCCTGCTCGCGCGCCCACTGATCGAGCGTCTTCTTCTCTTCCTCAGAACTCTTCGCGCCCGGAATCGGCTTGTAACCCCACATCGTCGCCCACTTGTCGTAAGGTCCGATCTGCGGAACAAGGGCTTCGGGCGGAATGTTGTCTTCGGGTTGAGCCACGTAGTTGAAACGTGAGTAGTCCATCAGCGTCGGCGTGTGGCTCATGGTTTTCAGCCACTCCGCATCCCGAAGTTTCTCCACCGGATACGTAGCGCTCGCTTTCATGTTGTGTTGAAAACCGAGTGTGTGTCCGACCTCGTGCGCAATCACATACTGCACCATGCGGCCCATAAGATCGTCGGGCAACGGAAGCTTCTTCGCGCGAGCATCGAGTGGTCCAACCTGGAGGAAGTACCAGTTGCGATTCAGGTTCATCACGTTGTGATAGTACTGAATGTCTGACTCGAGGATTTCACCCGTTCGAGGATCGTGAACGTGTGGTCCCGAGGCATTCTGGATTTCTGAAGGCAGGTAGCGAATTACTGAATACCTTGCGTCTTCCGGATCCCAGTGTGGGTCCTCGGCTTTCGAAGGCGCTTCTTTGGCGATGATTGCGTTCTTGAAACCGGCAGCTTCAAACGCGGGCTGCCAATCTTCGATGCCTTTCTTGATCCATGGAATCCACTTCGAAGGCGTGGCCGGATCGACGTAGTAAACAATCGGTTTCACCGGCTCTGAGATCTCCGCGTTCGGGTCTTTCTTTTCCAAACGCCAGCGAGTGATGTACCGGCGCGCCGGGGCGCGCTGTTCGTCGATACCGTAATCGACTTTGCGAATCGAGAAGTAGCCGACGCGCTCGTCGAACAGTCGCGGCATCATCGGATTCTCGGGAAGCTTCACCATGCTGTAGTGCATGACGACCGTGGCATTCGTTCCCGCGCGCATTCCCTGTGCAAACGGATTTGGAATGGGTGGCGCACCGCCCGCGGGCGACATGTCCGGCGGAGACGTGTAGGTTTGAGAAACCTGTACCTCGATGTTTGTAGGAAACGACTTGGTCTTCTCGATAAACGAACGAGACGCGTCGAAACCGCGAGCACGCAAGCGTGTGCGAGCGCTGAACTCCGTCACTTCATTCGTAAAAAGCCTCGTCACGTCGATCACCGCCGAGTCGTCTTTGCCGATGGCCTCGATGTTGAATGCCTGGATGATCGTGTCGTTGTTTGCAGCCTGGACCGCCTTCGACACGGGAAGTTTCGGATCGGCGATGACGTCGTACAACACGTTTCGGAGCAGGATGCGATTGCCTTTGCGCTCCCACTTCACCACGCGATTGCCGGCAGCCTGACCGCCATAACCGACCCCGAGCGTCGTCTTCGCAATCTGGCTCACCCAGAGAAACTCTTTTCCGAGTTCGGCTTTGGGGATCTCGTAGTAAACCTTTTCTTTGATAGTGTGGATCGTGAAGATACCTTCATCAGACTTCGCATCTTTGGTGATTACACGATCGTAAGGCTTCGGTTCCGCCGTCTGATCCGGACGGCCCGGACGGTCCTGACCACCTGGGCCACCTGGTCCACCAGCTCCCGCAGGCGGTGTTGGCGGATCTTGGGGCGCATTTACTGCTTCTGATCGTGGCGCCAGGAGAAAAATTGAAATTACTAAAGTGAGAACGAGAATAGAGAAAGGGAGATACCGGGATCGCATTGGATGCGTGCTCCTTCCGATGGGCGTATTAGGTTGTCGTGAAAACAATAGGTCTTTTGTCGAAACAATTGGCCTAAGGCGATGGACGAGTCAGTATTTTGCCACTAAACGGCGCTGGTTACAAAACAGAAACAGGGTTTCTTTGTCTTCTTCGAGGTCTACTCTCGTTCGGTCTGATTCGCGTGACATTTGGCGCGGTGCGATCGGTTAACAGCGGGAGTGGATTGATCGCGCCCGTTGCGGTGTAAATACCGAAATGAAGGTGCGGCGGCGTTCCTTGAGCATTTCCGGTGGTGCCAACGTAACCCAGGACCGTGCGAGTCGACACGCGGTCGCCAACTTCCAAACCGCGTGCATAAGAATCGAGATGTGCGTAGTAATAAATACGGCCGCCCGCGCCGATCACCGACACGGTCTGGCCGCCGAGGTTGTTCTCGCCGATCCTGTAAACGTACCCGTCTGTCGCAGACAGGACCGGAGTTCCCCTGGGAGCGAAGATATCCTGACCCTGATGCTTGCGATCGGTGCCACGCGGCGCCTGCCATGTGTCTGAGATCTGGCGTTTTGAGATGTTTTCGAGCGGCATCGCGAGCCGGGCATCCGGCTCCTGCGTGTAGAGCTCTACCACACGCGCGTGAAAAACGACTTGATCTTTAATAACGTCAAAGGCCCCGGTGAGCATGAGCACCAGCAACGTTACCGCTAACACAGCAAAGACTTTCCAGACGCGTTTCATTCGAATTCTGTGATGCCGTTGATGCGCCGGCCGGTTTGCTTCCGGGAAGGATTGCATGGCTGTTAAACGACCGTCCCCACCGGTCAGTTCCACGTTGTTAACATTTTTCTGAACACACGTCGATGGGATATCATCAACTTTCCATGTCCAGCCCGAATGGTATAGACCAGTTTCTGAACGAGTTTCGCGAAACTATTTCGAGTGCCACCGCGCGCTTGAGGGAGTTCACGCCCGATCAGGCCGCACGCGAAACGTCACCCGGCCAGTGGTCACCAAAAGAGATCCTCGGACACCTGATCGACTCCGCAAACAACAATCACCAGCGTTTTGTGCGCGCGCAGTTTACGGACGACCTCGTGTTTCAAGGTTACGAGCAGGACCGCTGGGTCGACGTGCAGAAGTATCGCGAGGCTTCATGGCCTGACCTCATTCAGCTCTGGAGTGCTTACAATCTCCATCTGATACATTTGATCTCGGTCATCCCCGAACCCACGTTAACCAAACCGCGCACGCGACATAATCTCGATCAGCTCGCGTGGAAAGCAGTGGAAGCGAATGAAGCAACTACGCTCGAATACTTCATACGCGATTACGTGGGCCACCTGCGACATCATCTGAACCAGATTTTTGAAACTTCATAGGAGCTTGCAATGGCGTACACATTTGAAGAACTCAAACACAAGACCGTTGCGGAACTACGCGACATCGCGAAAGACACGGAGGTCCAGGGTTACACGCAGATGAATAAAGAGCACCTGCTCGTGGCTCTTTCAAAAGCCCTCGGCATTCAACACGAGCATCATGACGTCGTGGGCGTCGACAAATCATCGATCAAAGCGCGAATCCGAGAGTTGAAGACGCAACGCGAAGCCGCTCTGGCTGCTCACGATCGCGCGCAGTTAAAGGTTGTCAGGCGAACGAT
>DASUPZ010000185.1:0-6165 GCA_036280855.1 Pyrinomonadaceae bacterium
GCAGGGACGACGACAGCCGATCACGGTGGGTCAATCCATTCGTCACGACACGTCGATTCCCGTGCGCGAGATGAAGCAGCAGCCCGTCTTCAAACCCAAGCGTGAAGCAAACCGCAACCCGCGCATCCCGCATTTCCACAGAGATACTCCTGATCCGGTGGTCCAAAAGTCAGCGCCCGTGGTCGAAGACTTGATGGATGCGGTGATGCCGGCGACGGAAATGAATATCAACGGCATGCAGTTTCCCGGAGTCGCATGCAATTGCGCTCCGCCGGATACAAACGGTGAAGTCGGCGCGACGCAGTACGTGCAGAGCGTGAACGAAGGCTTCCAGGTGTTTGATAAGACGACCGGCGCGTCGCTCCTTGGTCCATCCGGCATTTCCACCGTCTGGACCGGCTTCGGGGGTGTTTGTGAGTTCAACGGCAGTGGCGATCCGGTGGTGCTGTACGATCAATTGGCTGATCGCTGGATCATCTCGCAGTTTGCGGGTGTGTCGATCCCGACTGACGAGTGTGTGGCTGTTTCCGCCACCAGCGATGCAACCGGCTCTTACCATCGTTACGACTTCCACCTGGGTTCCAACTTCTTTGATTATCCGAAGCTGGGCGTATGGCCCGACGGCTATTACATGAGCATGAATGTGTTCAACTCGTCGGCAACGTCGTATCTTGGACCACAGGCATTCGTCCTTGATCGCGCAAAGATGCTGAACGGTGAACAGGCGACGTTCATCACTCCCGGAATTACGGGTGGTCCACTGGAAGAACCTTTCATGCCTGCGGACCTCGATGGTTCAACTCCTCCGCCGCCCGGTGCGCCGGCCGCGTTCATCCAATGGCCGGGAGCGGGCGAGTACAGGATCTTTCACTTCCATGCAGACTTCGCAACGCCTGCAAACTCGACGTTCACACTCTTCGCGAGTCCTCCAGCAGCAGGATTTACGCAGCTCTGCCCGTTCACTCGATCGTGCGTACCGCAGTTGAATACTACTTCGCGTTTGGATGGGATGGCCGATCGATTGATGTTCCGGCTGGCGTATCGCAATTTCGGCACGCATGAATCGATTGTTGGCAACTACACGGTCAGTTCGGGAAGCGTGGCAGGAATCCGGTGGTTTGAGTTGCGCAACGTTAGCGCCGGACCAGTGACAGTGGCCCAGGAGAGTACTTATCAGCCTGATGCGACGTGGCGCTGGATGGGCAGTGCGGCGATGGATCGTGATGGGAACCTTGCGATCGGTTACAGCGCGTCGAGTGCGACGATCTTTCCGCAGTTGCGTTATGCGGGACGGTTGGCAAGTGACCCGCTGAACACCCTGGCCCAGGGCGAACAGATTCTTTTTGCGGGCACGGGAAGCCAGACAGGCACGGGCAGTCGTTGGGGTGATTACAGCTCTTTGACGATCGATCCTGTGGACGACTGCACTTTCTGGTTTACGAGCGAGTATTACGCAACGACGAGTAGTTTCAACTGGCGTACACGGATCGGATCGTTCCGGTTCCCGACTTGCGGTGGCGGCAATCCGACCCCGACGCCAACTCCAACACCTACGCCAACCCCGGCACCAACGCCGACTCCGACGCCTGAGCCTGCGCCAAATGCGCCGAGCAATCTCGTTGCGGCGCCTGTTTCGACGACCCAGGTGAATCTCGGCTGGTCTGATAACTCGAACAACGAACAGGGCTTCCGGATCGAGCGTTGTACGGGAAATAACTGCACAAACTTCGCGCAGATCGCGCAGGTCGGAGCAAATGTCACGAGTTTCTCGAACACAGGATTAACGGCAAACACGCGTTATCGTTATCGCGTGCGTGCGTTCAATGCGTCGGGGAATTCGGCGTTCTCAAACATCGCAAACGTGCGAACGAATAACCGCTGAACCTTGGACAGGATTTTCAGGATTAGCAGGATTGAAATCTTGTTCATCTTGAAAATCCTGTAATCCTGTCAGTTGATCGTGAATTTAATCTCGTCGCTTGTCTCAGACAATTTCCTGTTTGAGCCGTTGAATGCCTCAACCTTCAAGCGATAGCTTCCCTTCTCGAGCGGCTTGTTGACTTTGAACGATGCTGCTTCGACACGTTCGTTGATGTATGGCGGCGTGATCTGGTGACTGTCCGGAGAAAGCGAGAACTTGTAGTAAGCAGCATCCGGATACGCTTCCCAGTTCAGTTCGAGGTCCTGCGCACTGACAGTAGATCCAGCCTTCGGATTTACTGTTTTCAGATCGGCTTTGAACAGGTGCGTGGGATTCACAAAAAGCGTCTTGTCGGCAGTTACATCGTATTTCGCCGCGGCAATTCCAGCCACGCCCGTCGTCGCAAAGACGTACGAATCGGTATCAAACACGCGCACCGTTAGTCCTTCGTATTCCTTCGGTTCGACATTCGTGATCACAAAGTCGCCGTCTTTGTCAGTTTTCGCGGTGTAGATCTTTCCGCCGCAGCCGCTGAGAAATCGACTAAACGTTTCACACAACCTCACCTCGATATTCTCAACCGGCGCGTTGTTGTAAAGAACTTTCCCTTGCACGTTTCCAGTTCCAGCAGCAGGTTTTACTTTCTCGACGCCTTCCACCGGCGCGGCTTGATTGCTTGACGCCGCCGATTGTGGCCCATCATTCTTCGCGCATCCGGAGAAAACGAGCGCGGCCGCCAGGCAGACCGAACCAACCACGAATCTCTTGAGCATCGCCAAAAAGCACCTTTCGTTTTAGTATTAGACCAGCGGATTGTAACACTATGAAGAAGATAACTACTCTTTCTTTACTCCTGCTGCTTGCCGCGCCTTCATTTGCGATTGGCCCAACGCAAACGGCGGCAAACTCTTTGGAAACCTTCTGGCAGACGTTCAAAGCTGCGGTAACTAAACGTGACGTAAACACCGTCGCGCGCATGTCAAAGTTTCCGATTGACATGTCGTATGGCATACCGAGCGTGAAGACCAAGGCCCAACTCAGCCGGCGCTATCGACAGGTTTTCAACGAGCAAACCAACGCCGCTGTTTGCTTTGCCAAGGCAAAACCGGAGGCAGATACTGAAGATCCGAAACACTTCACCATCGCATGTCCTGACGCCGCCGGAAATGAGGTGGTGGTGTATCACTTCCGACAGACCAAAACTGGCTGGAAATTTACAGGGCTCGATAATCTAAACGAATAGACGTTTCGCTTACGCCTTCTGCTCTTCAACTACTTTTGCCGCCGTGGTCGAGGGCTGAACTTCCTTTCGGGAAGTCTGGGCCTCTGCATGCCTCGCGTAAGTATCGAAACCGAAGCCGAGAAAGATCGTGGCGACGATAAATGCGGAAGCGAAGAAGTAGGGCGATGAGACGCCGAGCGTGTCGAACGACCAGCCGAAAAAGAGGGGCGCAATTATTCGTGCTACTCCACCGTACGTCTGCTGCATTCCCATGTAGAGCCCGCGTTCTCTCGGGCTGATCACGCGCGAGAGCAACGCGGTTACGCACGGAAATGTAAACGCCGTTCCGAGTGGAATCAGAGCAACTGCAATCCCGAGCATCCACAGGTTTTGCGATAAAGGCATGCCCAACACACCTGCGGCGAGTAAGAGCAGTCCAAGTCGAGACAGTTTTGCTTCGCCAAGCCAGTCGACCATCCTGCCGAGCAACAGCACACGCGTAAACACGGAGATCGAGCCGATGTACATGAAGAAGTAACCAATTGTCTGTTCGGTCACCTGGAAACGCGCGTTTAGAAACAGTGCCAGCACTGAGAAGCTGCCCTGAAACGCGCCGATCGCGATTGCGTAGGTCCAGATCAGGCGCGACGAAGGTTCACCTGAATGCGAGATCACGCGCCAGGTCGCCTCGCGTGAACTGCGCCGCACCTCGCCCTCGACGGGCGCGTGCTCAGTTGCATCGCGCGACTCGGTCAGATAACGAGCGGCGAAAGCGATGTTGATGATGCAAAGCGCGGCGGCAATGATTCCGGGTGCCGCATGGCCCATCTCGAGCGTTGCGGGCCCGGGCATAAGATCCCGCTTGCCCAGTGTGATCGCGAATGACCCAAGCACAGGACCGAGCGCCACGCCGAGATTTGTCGTTGCCGAAAGCCAGCCGAGAGCGCGTGCGCGATCCTGTGGCGCGGTTGTATCAGCTACATAAGCCTGGATTACGCCGACAGTTCCGCCGCCGGCGCCCTGCACGATTCGCGAAAGAAAAAGCAGGAAAAGAGAGTGAGCAAACCCGAAGATCAGGTATGCGATTGCCGATGCGGTCAGGGCAATGAGTAGCGTGGGACGACGTCCTACTCGATCTGAAAATTTGCCCCACAGCGGCGCGCTTAAGAGTTGTGCAACGGTGAAGGCGGCAATGATGAAGCCGGCAATGATACCGATGCCGAAGTGAAATCCCAGGAAGTTGACACCGGCCCCGCCGAGTTCTTTCACATAAAACGGCAGGAGCGGAATGATCATCAGCAGTCCAACCATGTCGATGAAGGCCGTGGCCATCAGCGTCAACAGCTTCGCCGGAATCTTCCGCACTTCGCGCCACAGCACGTAGAGCAATCCGATCGCAATTGCCACGAGCACGATGCGAATTACCGGTGATTGGAATGATTGAGCAATACTCTGTTGCAGGAGCATCCGCCGACCATAATACAGGATGCGGTCTTAACATGTCTGATCGTGCAATCCTGTAGAATGACTTTTCCGAACAAAAGGAGGAGAACAATCAATCGATGAAACTAACTGAATTCTATCGTGAGGTATTGGACCGCGAAGTCGAACGTTCGCGCAAAGCACTCGAGCAGGTACCGGACGGGCAGTATCAGTGGAAACCGCACGAGAGATCGATGATCTTTGGCTATCTTGCTGACATGGTCGCGACGATCCCGACGTGGATCGCGATGGAGGTCAATCGAGATGAATTGGATATAGCGCCCGCTGAAGGCCAGGGCCTAAAGCAAGCTCCGAAGGAAACGAGCGGCGAGCTTCTCAAGGCACTCGACGCTGCCGCAGAAGAAGCGCGTAGTGCGCTCGAGAAGACTTCAGACGAGCATCTGATGACAAACTGGAAGCTGCTGGCTCGCGGACAGGTGGTGCTGGAGCAACCGCGTTACGTGATGATCCAGGAGACGATCAACCACTGGGCCCATCACCGCGGCCAGATGACTGTTTACCTGCGGCTGATGGGCGCCAAAGTTCCGGCGCTTTATGGACCATCAGCCGACGACCAGAGTTTCAGTTAACGAGCCCGTCATTCCGTTCGAGAATGTCGCGCAAAAACCACTCATGCTTCTCGTGAAGCTGGACGTGTCGTGAAAAGAGATCGACTGTGCCGGGATCGTCGTGATCGTCTGCCACGCGTGCGGCAACGCGCATCTCGCCGATGACGACGAGGAGGTTTGCATTTGCCTCTTCGATCATTTCGCGCATCGTCGCTGCATCGCCTGACACTTTCACCGTTGCGGTGCGCTCGACATCGTCAGGGCGAAAGATCGGATCCTGGCCGATCATTCGCAGACGCTCGGCGAAATCGTCGATAGTGGCCAGCACCGCGGTCGCAAACTCGTCGAAGAGCAAGTGCAGGTCACGAAACAGCGGACCGAATGTTTGCCAGTGATAGTGTTTGTAATTTGAGTAAAGAACAAAGGCGTTTGCCACCTGTGTTTGCAGGTGTTCGACGACGTCGCTCGACGGAGTGTTTTCCTTTGATATGGACTCGGCCAGTTTTGAATGGTCGCGATTTGCGATCGCTTTTCCTGCGGCACGACTGGGCATAATTCTTCCCTCCCTTTTCGCGGGTATTCAACCCGATGCAGGTCGCGAAAGCATGTCGATTTTTTTATTTTGGAGTCCGTAAAGCTAAGGGATTGCGCGGCAAATGAGGTAGGTGATCGAGCGGCGCTCGCTGCCGTGCAAGCGTTTTGCCCATGAAGTATTAATCTCCGGCCATTCTGCAGGAGAGAGAATCCCGCGTTCAATCATCTCAAACCCCGCCGCCTCGTACCTCGGGCTCAACACTTCGTCGATAAACTCCAGCGACAACGATGTTAGCCCAAGGCGCTCGATCTCACTCTGATCGCGTTCGGGATCGAGACCAGTCACCACTTCGAACAGCGCTCCGTCCGAACAAACGCGCCGCAAGTTTTGCAACACCACGAACTCACCCGTTGTAACTGCCCGCAACAAACTGCCC
>DASUPZ010000186.1:0-7184 GCA_036280855.1 Pyrinomonadaceae bacterium
AGTGGGCAGTCGCGGAGATGGAACGGCGTTATCGCGATCTCGCAGGCTGGGGCGTGCGCAACATCGACGGTTACAACACGGAGATCATGCGCCGGAACCTCATCAAGGAGTACGACGACAAAGGCGAGCCGTGGAAACCGTTGCCCTACATCGTCATCATCATCGACGAGCTTGCGGATCTGATGATGACTTCCGGACGGGAAGTCGAGGAGTCGATCACGCGACTGGCCCAGATGGCGCGTGCCGTCGGTATTCACCTTGTCCTGGCGACGCAGAGACCTTCGGTCGACGTGATCACCGGACTGATCAAGGCAAACTTCCCTTCACGTATCTCGTTCCGCGTGTCGTCGAAGATCGACTCGCGCACGATCATCGACACGAACGGCGCCGAGCAACTGCTCGGTCGTGGCGACATGCTGTTTCTGCCTCCGGGCACGTCGCGGCTGATTCGTGTTCACGGCGCGTACATCGACGAAACCGAGATTGGTCGCATCGTCTCGCACATCAAATCGCAGGGTCCGCCGGCGTACGACGAAAGCATCACTCAAACCGAAGAGGAAGCGCTCGGGCTGGAGACGTCCGGGGGCGAGCACGACGAGCTTTTCGAAGAGGCGTTGCGGATTTGCGTGGAGATGAAACGCGCTTCGACGTCGGTGCTGCAACGTCGTTTGCGAATCGGATACGGCCGCGCAGCCGCGATTCTCGACATCATGGAGCGGGAGGGGTTGATCGGCCAGGCCGACGGCTCACGTCCACGCCCGGTCCTCGGCCGCGCCTACGAGATGGTCGCGGATTGGGACGAAATGGGCGTTGCCGGCGAATAACGCTTCTCGAATCCTCAAGCACCAAATAGGTCCTATAAGTCAGATATAGGACCTATTGCTTTTATCGGTGGGGCCAAATGGCCCATCCTGCCTCTTGACAGACACAGTAGACTTCACACATCCCAGAACTCAGGTCGCCACGGGCGACAGAAGGATGCGTACATGCACATTCAATTCTCGACAACTGAAATTGGCTCCTCTCCACTCGCATTCGGTTGGAAGTTTGAAAGCAATCCCACGGAAGATCCTGCCACGGATCCGCCCGACAACCAGGGAGGCGGCGGAACCGGCGGCACCACTACGACGAAGCCCACACCCGAGGAGGATGACGAAACAACTGAAGGTGGAAGTTAATACCATCACCCAACGGCGGGTAATTGAGACAAACGCTCAGAAGATCGAGTACTCGCCCCGTTCCTCTCGAAACACTTGCCGGAATTGAACGAACTTCATCGCTATGCTCGGGCGATCTTTGATCACGCACTCTCATCAGTAGATCCTCGCACGGCGGTCAAGCAGGCAATCAATGTCAATGGACCAATCGTTGACATAGGCGAAGCGCGTCTTGACGTGTCGTCGCGTAATGTCTACGCAATTGCGATCGGCAAAGCGGCGCGCTCGATGGCGTTGGGGCTTGAAGAAGCATTGGGCCGGAAGCTGGTCGCAGGCGTGATCACTGCGCCCGAGCCGTTCGTTTCGAATCGCTGGCAGAGCTTTGTTGGCGGACATCCGCTCCCGGATGAATCGAGCCTTGAAGCCGCTCAGGCCACGTTTGCCCTCCTGGACCGCGCGAACGCGGAAGCGGCCCTCGTTATCTTTCTGATCTCGGGTGGCGGTTCGGCGATGCTCGAATGGCCGATCTCCGGCGACATCTCGCTTGGCGATCTGCGTCTCGCGAATCAACTCCTGGTAACGTGCGGCGCACGCATTGCCGAAATCAATTCAGTGCGGCGTGCATTCTCGGCGGTGAAAGGTGGTGGACTCGCGCGACGCGCTCCTCGGGCACAAACCTTCACGCTCATGGTGTCAGACACAAATCCCGGCGATGAAGCGAGCGTGGCTTCTGGTCCAACACTGTCGCCGCCGCCCGATGCCCCAGACGCGATTGACGTGATCGAACGTTATCAACTTCAGGATGTGTTACCGCGGTCGATCCTCAAAGCCATCGAGCAATCAAAACCTCAACGAGTAACCGGAACACACCAGGTTTTGTTAGACAATTGGACCGCCGTGCAAGCAGCATTCGCAAAAGCACGCGAACTCGGTTTTGCTGCAACCACGGCGCAGGACATTTGCGAACAGCCAATCGAAGAAGGCTGCGATCTTCTTCTTTCGCGAATCATGCAAACTACCTGCTTGATCTCAGGCGGCGAGTTCTCCTGTCCGGTGCGAGGTCACGGGCTTGGCGGCAGAAATCTCGAAACTGCTTTGCGTTGCGCGATAAAGCTGGAACGAGAAACTGAACACTTCCTGCTTCTGAGCGCCGGGACGGACGGTATCGACGGCAACAGTCTCGCTGCCGGCGCCATCGCGGACGAAACCACCCTCAAACGCGCTCGGGCCCTCGGCCTCGACGCCCACCAATTTCTCGAGCGCAGCGATTCCTACAGTTTCTTCCAGCCACTCGCCGATGTGATCGTCACCGGACCAACGGGCACAAATGTCCGTGATATAAGGATTTTTCTGCGGTCGTCTTGACTCTCAAGCGCCGGAGCGAATATAAGAGTTCACCGGAGCCGAACCTTTGTCGACACTTATAAATACGGAAACTCCCATTCCAACCGCATTACCCGATGGCAATTCGTTCAGTTTTTCCGAATTGGTGGAACGCCTGAACAGCCAGACCACGCCTCCAACACTTGAACAGTTGAACCTGTGGCTTTCGAACGTCGAGATCTTGGACCTCGATCTCCAGCCGTTCATCGGATTCAAGGAGGGGAATTACTGGCGTCACCGGGTTTGTCGCAATGAAGCTGTCGAAATGCTGGTTATCTGCTGGCGACCAGGCCAGAAGACTCCGATTCACGACCATAATGGTTCTCACGGCGTGGTCCGCGTTCACCAGGGCCTCATGTGGGAAACAAACTTCGCTTTCGATCAGGAAAAAGGCTTGTGTTACGACACTGGCCGGGAATGTCCTACGGGCACGGTGACGGGCGCGGCACGGCCCGACATTCACCAGCTCGGAAATCCGGACGTTAGTGGTCAGGATTTGATTACCGTTCACGTTTATTCGCCGCCGCTCGGTGTTTTAAAGACTTACAAGGTGGGTAGCTCGCAAGTAGACCTTTACACTCCCAATGATTTTCCGACTTGAGACGCGGCTGGCGTTGTTTGCGGCGTTACTCCTGACGCTCGTAATCGTCGCCACCGCGTGCAAGGACCGGCCCTCCAATTCCACACCGGAACTTACTGTCGCTGCTGCTTCGGATCTCACTCCGGCTTTTGAAGAAATTGCGCGCGAGTTTCAATCGACTCACAAAACGAAAGTCGTGTTTGTGTTTGGCTCCACAGGCATGCTCACGAGGCAGATCGAGAATGGCGCCCCGGTGGATCTGTTCGCGGCTGCGAATGTGAGTTTTGTCGAGCAGTTGGAACAGAAGGGACTGATCGTTCCCGGCACAAAAGCGATCTACGCTCGCGGGCGCATCACGTTGTGGACACCTGCGGATAGTAATCTCCGGCTCGCGTCGATCGCGGATCTCGCGCGGCCCGAAGTGACGCGCATCGCTATCGCGAATCCAGATCATGCGCCTTATGGCCTGGCTGCGAAGCAAGCACTGGAGACTGCCGGCATCTGGGATCGCGTGAAAACGAAACTGGTTTACGGCGATAACATCCGGCAAACGCTTCAGTACGCTCAGACGGGGAACGTTGAAGTTGCAATCATGGCGTTGTCGTTGAGCAGTCAGAGCAAGGGTCGCTGGACGTTGATCCCGGAAGAGCTGCACCAGCCGTTGGACCAGGGGCTTGCGATCATCAAAGGCACGAAAAATGAGAGCGACGCACGCGCGTTTGCTTCGTTCGTCAGTGGCCCGCAGGGACGTGCGATCATGCAGAAGTACGGCTTCTCCTTCCCCCAATTACCCTCCTACGGTTTCACAAACCGATCCACAACTAAATCCGTCCCATCCGTGCTTACAGTGATCGTGCCTGAGTGACCTGTCGTCAACACTGCGGCACCACTTGCCTGCCAGCGATCGACCACTTCCTTGTGCGGGTGACCGAACATCGAAGTGCGTCCTACTGAAATGACGGCAAACGCAGGCCTTGTGGCTTGCACAAATGCCTCAGTTGACGATGTCTTGCTTCCGTGATGCGGCACCTTCACGACGTCCGCACGCAGTTCGGACTGCATAGCCGTTAAAGCTCCTTCCGCAGCCTTCTCGATGTCTCCGGTTAACAGGATCGCTCGGTTCCCAAATTTTATCCGCAACACAATCGAGTCGTTGTTACTGGATCCGCGGCTCTCCGGAAGCGGCCACAAGACACTTACCTCAACATCCCCAAACCGGATCGTGTCACCCGCCTGAACCATCTCCACGTGAGTCCCGGTTTTCCGAAGCGTCTCTGATAATTTAACAAACTCCGCCTTATCCACCGGCCTCCGAGCGATCAACGCGCCACGTACCTCAAAATTCTCGACCACATCGTTCAACCCATCCGTGTGATCCGCGTCCGTATGTGTGGCGAGAACGAAGTCAACCTTACTCAATCCACGCCACCATAGATATTCCGACACGACAGTCTCGCCAATCCGCCGCCCTGAATCGGTCGATGCGGCAAATGCCGGCCGCCCACCACCATCGACGAGCAGCGTGGTCCCATCCGGCATTGTTACGAGTGCGGAATCACCTTGCCCAACATCCAGAAAGTCGATGCGAAGAGCAGCGCTAGCACGGCCACTGCTGAATGGATGCAGGATCAGGATTGCGAGCAACAGTAGTTGAACGGTAGTGATCGGAAAGATGAACCTGTGGAGCGTGTGCGGAGGTTCGTGCGGTGATGCGAGTGGACGCCAGTGCGCGAGAGCAATGGCGAGGAACAACAAAGGCAAAAAATAGAGGGCGTAGATCAGTGCTGCTGGTCCTGAATACTCAGGCAACCGCAACTCGGATAAACGCAGATTTGAAAACGGATCGACGCTGTGGACCATTAGCCAGTTGAGGGCGTCTGCGGCTTTGAAGAGCGGCGTAGCCATTGTCGCACTGAGTTGTGCTATCAAGAGGGCCAGCAGCGCAACCGCAATCAACACTGCGAGCAACACGCTCACGACGATGTTGAGCACGAGGGAGGCTAACGAGACTCGATGAAAATAGAAGATCATCAACGGCAACAACACCAGTTGCACACTCGCCGACACCACGACTGCTCCAAACACGTAGCGAAGACCCGCTTGCAGGTGAAGACGCTCTAACCATGCGGCCTGTTTTGCCTTGAACAAACGACAATGATGTGACGAACGGGCAAGCTCTTGCTGCCACTTCTTCTCGCTCCAGAACAAGATTTCGCAAAAGCTTTTGAGACCGCGTCCGCAGGCCGGTGGATAAGGCGTTGGCCGCACCGGATGCCACGACCCTATCGATGAAAACCTCAACAACAACGGCCACGCGATCACCACGATCGCCAGCACGGAGAGAAACGTGAGTTGGAAAGAAGGATCGAACAGCTCTTTCGGACTGTGAACCAGAATTACGATAGCCGCACCGCCGAGCGCATTCAGCGACGTTGCCTGCCGGAAGACGATCGGGCCTACGCCTGCAAACGTGAACATCAACGCCGCTCGAACCACTGATGCCTCTGCGCCAACTGCCAGTGAATAAGCCCAAACGATGAGCGCAGGCAGCAGAAACTGAATCATCCGGCGTTTGGTCAAACACCGCACGAGTAGAAAAACTATTCCGCCGATGAAGCTGATATGCAGGCCGCTGATTACGAGCACGTGAAAGGTGCCGCCTTCGCGGAAACGTTCTGTTGCTGCGCGCGAAAGGTTGTAACGATTGCCAAGCAGCGCCGCATCGAGGACGCCCGCAGTCTCCGGCGCGAAACGCGAATCGATCTCGCGTTGGAGTCGCTCCCGCCAATCGTAAAGCCACGCGAGCGGCCGAAAAACAGGCGCATCGTCAAGCCTCACGATCGATGCCGGACTTTTCACAATGCCGGTTGCCACGAAGTCTCTGCGATCGAGATACTCAGCCAGGCTCGAAACGCCCGGATTACGATAGTTGCCGGTCCGATCGAGAGTTGTTCCAACGCTGACACGCGCCCCATAACGAAGTCGCATCGCGCGATACTCACGCTCTTGATCCGCATCTCGAAACGGCGCCAGTAACCACACGCGCCCCAATTCACTGCGCACCGAGAGATAAACCCGATCGCGTGCGTACTCTGGTGGCCCATCAAGCACCCCCGTAATGATCCGCGGCCCATCCGTAAAATCCGCGGCCCTGCTTTGCGGCGCGAGTGTTTGACCTGCGAAGAAGAACGCCACTAATACCGCGAATGACGCGAATCTGATTTTCTTCTTAGCGACAAGGATCACTGCGGCTAGCGAACACACTGCTCCGCACGATATCGCGATGCTCGTCTTATTTGGTACACAGATTCCCGCGGATAGGGCCACGGATAGTTGCGCGAGAGGATATTGAGCGTGAGGATTCAATGACGGAGATATTACGCCGGACGCGTTAACGTCGCAACCGGACTACGGTTTCCACATGGTGAGTCTGTGGGAACAGATCAAAGGCCAGGATCGACTGAATGATGTACCCGCCGGCAATCAGCTTCTTGAGATCGCGCGCAAGCGTAGCTGGATCGCATGAGACGTAAGAGATGTGCGCAGGGTTGAGGTCCATAATTCCTTTGATCACGGCTGATTCGGCTCCGGCGCGCGGCGGATCGAGCAAAACAAAGTCAACTGGACCACGCGCTCCGGATCTGAACCAGTCAGTAACTGTCGCCGTCGTCACACTCGCATTTGTTAACCCCGCTCGCTGTAAGTTTCGATGCGCAAACCGTGCCGCCCCAGCATTCGCTTCAACGCCAACAACCTTTTGAAATTGACGGGAGAGTGGCAACGTAAACAAACCGACGCCGCAGTAGAGATCGAGGGCCGTCTCGCCTGACGCATCCACTAGCGCGAATTCAATCATCGGCGCCAGCAACGAAGGATTGATCTGAAAAAACGTGCCCGCATTGTAGTTGTAGTCCTCCCCACGGACCGTCAACGTCAACTCATTCGTCTCAAACTGCGCAAAAGCGGGCGACAAGGAGACGCCGTTCTCACCAGCCACCGCATCGAGGTGCTTCAAATCCGGCGGGAACTCGTTCCACTCAGTCGCGCGCACCTGCTCGAGCGTC
>DASUPZ010000187.1:0-5895 GCA_036280855.1 Pyrinomonadaceae bacterium
ATCCAGAAGCCGGCACTGATCTTTCACCGAAGGATCGTGAGCGTTGTGCTCACCATCCCGCCATGCTTCAGGTTCGTAATGCGGCATGCGACGTAGTTTAAACTACAGATTACGCAGATTCCACTAAAATTCAGTGTCATCTGCGTAATCTGTGTAATACCCGAAAAAACCTTACGGAAGTTGCGAAGCGATCAGCTGGAACCGGAAGTTGAAATCATTCCTCCGGGTAAACGTCAGTCCGCCGTTCGTGGACAGGAATGACCTGCCAAGAATCGGAGCCTGGGTGCTCAAACCGACGAGCGGTGGCTGATTGCTGATACCCGGGAACGGCGCCGTCGGAATCTGAATCACCAGAAACAGGTTCTGGATAGATCCGTTGGCTATTCCCGTCCTGATTATGGTACTGAGGTCGTGCGGGTTCTTGAAATAGAACGGCGCGAAATCAGTGTCCTGAGCCAGGAACGTGCTGCTGCTGGTCAGCGGCGTTGCCAGGTTGATTGTCGCTGTGGTGTCAGGGTTGACTACGCCTGTAGTCAACATGACGTTCGCGAAAACTACCGGAGCCGACGCATCGAGCACGTGAGTGTCAAAGAGTCCGGCTTGAAGCAGCGTCGGGTTGCCGCCGTTCAGCGCGGCAATCTCCGCGGCCGGGAACCTTACCGCATAGATAAAACCACCAGCAGGCGGATTGATGAACCCGATGTTTGTGCGAGCGCCGAATGGGGTGACCGTGATCACGTTGTTGGTAATGATGTTGGTGCCGTCATTAACCTGCCCCGCATTCACGTGAACGTTTTTATCCTGCTCGGGTTCGCGTTCCAGCGCAGCTTCACCGTTGTTGTTGTAAAACTCTTCGATGAAGTTTTGCTGACCGTAGAAGTTTCCAATCTGCGTTGTGAAGCTGATCTGCCCCGCCGCGTTTGGACTGCCATCGACCGCTTCCACGCCGACACTGTAACTGCCTGCCGGGACTGGAATCGTGTAGTTGCCATTCACAACGCCCTGGGAAATGTTCGCCGCCGGAACGAAGAACAGTCCGCCGTTAACGGGATTGAACGATAGATTGGTAGTGCCGCTAAATGCACTGACTGTATTCGCGCCGGTGGTCCAGTCCTGGGCGAAGACACTGCCGCCGGCTATCGGTTGATTCTGGACGCCGTGTCGTAACTCACCCGTGATCAATCCGAACACACTGGAAAACGCAACGTCGCCGGATTGGATCGCTGCGGGACCAGATGCTGCCGTGCCCTCGGGATAAATATACGAAGCCCATGCGCTGTCGTCGATATCGAGTGTCGCCTGGCCCAATTCAGCAGCCGGATCGCCGGTGTCGATCAACGGAAACATCGTGGCGCCGTGGCCATCGCCGTGACCCGTCTGGTTGTCCTGCGAGTGTGACATACCGATCGAGTGACCAAACTCGTGTACCGCAACGCACTCGAGATCGACCGAGCGCGTCACAGTGTCGGCCTGCGAATCGAGAATCGTGAACCGAAAACCGTTGCTTACTTTGGTGTTGAATTGAACGTCGTTGTCGAGAATCGTTCCGGCTTTGTAGAAGCCGGCTGGAAACTCGTTGTCGCCATCATTGTCGGCGTCGCCAACGGCGGTAATCGCACTTGAAACGTCAGAGTCGCCGTCGCCGTCGAGGTCTTCGCCGTGGACCAGCTGACTGTCCTCAATCAGGTTCGTGGATGGAGACGAAGCGATCGCGGCGAAACCTGCGCCCGTGCGGAAGGTGAGCTCGTTGATCATGTCAAACCGGATCAGTCCCGGATTATTCGTCGTTCCAACGATCTGCATGTCGATGAAAGAGGTTGGAATCGAGTTCCAGGCATTCAACGATGCCTGCAACGAGCCGGTGGCGTCGGCCACACTCAAAAACGCCGGACCGAGCGGATTAGGAATCGGATCGAGCGTGTTGTTGACTCGATACGGGACCGGCATCGCGCGCGCGTCCCATTTTATCGGAATGATGCGAGCCAGTACGTGGCCGGCGATCGGCGACGGTGGCGCATTCGTAAGATCGAAACTTTCAAAGTGCCCGCCTGCACGTGCAGTCGCAAGGCTCATCATAATCATCGACGTAGTTAACAGAACGGATGTGAGCTTTCTTTTCATAAGTCCTCCTAGAGTGTTCTCGCTTTCGGAAAGGCCTGGGCCAAGCCGAGGTGGGTTGACGACGTGGATAGATCGGGCTACTTGTTCAAGTAACCGTTGACCTTGTCCTTGAAGGTTGCGAGCGGAGTCACGTTTGCGGCACCGCGACGTACTCCGTTATTGCCCTGGAGTGACATCTTGGTGAGATCGCGTGAGACCACTGGTTGACCGTCTTCGTCGTTCACGATCGAGAACTTCCCTTGGGCAAAACCAGCGACTGTGTAGCCGCCTCCGAAATCAGGATCGGAGGTTAAAAACAGGAATGCGTTTTCACCCGGCGTTAGGCGGGGCGCGCCTGGGTATGAAACGGCAACTTTAATCTTACGATTTGCGTCTGCGCCGCCGGGCAGGACAACCGTAAGCGTTTCTGCTCCGGTGCCTTTGAGAGTTTCACCTACGGACACTGTCGCCAGCGTCACCAACGTACCATCCACCCAGACACTCTTGGTCTCAAGACAATTGCCAATCGCGATCACGTCTGATTGGGCGACCATGTCTTCCAGGGAAAGTGCAACGGCGAGTGTGGTGTCGGGCGTTGGGAGGTTATCCTGAGGTGGGGCTTCGTCTGCGCTTGTACCCCAGCGGGCTGAAATCAGCAGAGCGATTACGATAACTATGGAGCTTGCCAACAATATCTTTTTCATGCGCGTCCTTTCTAATACGAACTGACTTGGGAATCGGACAGGGACCCAGAGAGAGCTAGGGCTATCGGGAGCTATCAGTTTTTTATTTTCCGCACGTTTTGGGCTGTCGAGGCACGTAGGAAGCACGCAGACAGGGTGCTACTCACAGCCGACCCGGCTCTCTTGGAGTGCGACGCACATTAAGCTGCTGCTAGGATAAAGTCAAGAGCAGATTAAAACCGTGACAAATATAAAATATCAGCGACCATTACTGACGACTGTAGCCGGGGGCTTGTTCGTCTTTGCGTGCCTGCTTGCGGGCTGTAATCAGGAGGGGACTGTGCCGGTAACAAGGGGTGAAAATCAGATCGTAACGGCTGTTGGGCCTATAGTTTACGTGGCATTGGGTGATTCGACTGGAGCGGGCATCGGTGCGAGGGATGGTGGATATGTCGCACGCCTTCACAAGCGGCTTCTCGAGCGCCGGCCCGACTCGAAACTGGTCAATCTTTGCGTGAGTGGCGCCACGACTGAGGACGTGTTGCGGGGCCAGTTACAAAGAGGCGTCGCTGCGAAGCCGGACCTGGTCACGCTTGGCATCGGCATCAACGACATCGGTCACGGGTTGACGTTAGAACAGTTTTCAAAGAATTACGAAGAGATCCTCAGCACGCTGAAGAAAGAAACCGGGGCTGCGATTGTCGTAACCAATCTTCCCGACATCTCGAGCGCGCCGCGCATACCGGGATCGATGCGAGCGCATTACCAGCAGCAGATCGCGCAATACAGTCGCAGGCTCGAAGAGATTGCGGCGCGGCACGGTGTGACGATCTTCGATGTCTACGCGATCACGACTCGCGAGCTTGCGTCGCATCCGGAGTACTTTTCGGCGGACGGGTTTCATCCGTCTGATGCGGGGTATGAGTTTTGGGCGCAGGAGATGTGGCCCACTCTGGCGCGGGTGTTGGGTGAAAGTGATTAGCGCGGATCTTCGCGGATTAACGCGGAAAGAAGTGAAGCTTCTCAGTTGCGAGTTGTAGCCAGACTTTGCTTTCCACTTCAGCGCGGAAGTCGGCGGGGGCTCTTGCGATCAATCGATGTGGGCCGACGGAGACGAAGACGAATGTCTCGTTGCCCATCAGTTCAGTGACATAAACACTTGCGGGGATTGCGCTGTCGTGGGGTTCGGTCAGCACGTGAACGTGTTCGGGCCGAATGCCGATCGTTAACTTCGTTTGTGTCGAGAACTGGTCCAGCTGCGATCGATTTAGCGGAATACGAAGCGAGTCACTCACAAACACTCCGCCTTCGATCGTGCCGTCAACAAAGTTCATACTCGGACTGCCCAC
Source organism: Pyrinomonadaceae bacterium (assembly GCA_036280855.1). Taxonomy (GTDB): domain Bacteria; phylum Acidobacteriota; class Blastocatellia; order Pyrinomonadales; family Pyrinomonadaceae; genus PSRF01. The sequence goes on from DASUPZ010000187.1 coordinate 4,133, forward strand.
AAACTCCGCCACAAACCGGTTCGCCGGACGTTCGTAAATGTTCATCGGCGTGTCGAACTGTTGCAGCCGTCCTTTACTCATCACTGCCACACGAGAAGCAAGCGTCATGGCCTCAGCTTGATCGTGCGTGACGTAGATCGTCGTCGTCCCGAGTTGGTGCTGGAGCCGTTTCAACTCGCCGCGCATCTGCACGCGCAAACGAGCATCGAGATTCGAAAGCGGTTCGTCCATCAAGTAAGCGCGCGGCTCGCGCACGATCGCACGCGCGAGCGCCACTCGCTGCCGTTCGCCGCCGGATAACTGTCGTGGTTTGCGATCGAGTAGCGACTCGATCTCGAGCATCGCGGCGACGCGATTCACACGTTCAGCCCGTTCGGTCTTTTCGATCTTTCTTACGCGCAGCGGGTAACCGATATTCTCGGCTATGGTCATGTGTGGATAGAGTGCGTAACTCTGAAACACCATCGCGAGGTCGCGGTGCTGTGTGGGAACGTCGTTCACTCGTTGGCCGCCGATGTAGATGTCGCCGGACGTTACGCTTTCGAGTCCGGCAAGCATGCGTAGCGTCGTTGTCTTGCCGCAGCCCGATGGTCCAAGCAGGACGACAAACTCGCCGTCGTCGATCCGGAGCGACAGATCGTCGACGACGCGGTTCCCGCCAAAATGTTTGCTTACATTTCGAAACTCGACACTCATTAACCCTTCACCGCGCCCATCGAAAGGCCTCGCACCAGATACCGTTGCAGTGCGAGTGCAAACACGAGAATTGGCACAATCGCGACAGTGGCAGCGGCGCTCATCACGCCCCACTTGATCTCATACTGCGTCACGCGCCCGGCGATTCCCACGGGCAACGTCATGGCGGCATCAGTTTGCGTCAGCACGAGTGCAAACAGAAATTCATTCCACGAAATGATCAGGCAGAAAACCGCTGTTGCCGCGAGCCCGGGCGAAACGAGCGGCAAAACCACGCGGATCAGCGCGCCCATGCGCGAGTCGCCGTCGACGAGTGCGGCTTCTTCGAGGTCGCGTGGCAGTTCGGCAAAGAAACCACGCATCATCCAGATTACGAACGGCAGGTTAAACGCGGTGTAGACGATGATCAGCGACGCTCGTGTGTTGAGCAGTCGCACGTCGCGCATCATCAGAAAGAGCGGCACGGCGGTGACGATGGCGGGAAACATCCGCGTCGAGAGTATCCATAAAGAGAGACGACGGTTGAGTTGCCACGGAAGTTCGAAGCGTGCGAGTGCGTAAGCGGCGAGTGTGCCTATGACGAGCGCGCAAATGGTTGAACTGACGGCGACGATCGCGCTCGTCAGCAGGTATTGGCCGAAGGAGCGTGTGATAAATGCGTCGTAGTAGTGTTCGAGTGTTGGAGTAAAGCTAAACCATGGCGGTGGAGTCGCGAAGTGGTCCACTTCCAACTTGAACGAGATCGTGAGCATCCAGTAGACCGGCGCGAGCGCAAACAGCAATGCCGGCACGAGCAGGATGTAACGCGCCGTTTTCATCTTTACGAAGTCTCCCTGGCTTGCAGTAGCCGGATGTAGATCGCGCTGATGATGTTTGTCAGCGCGAGTAGTACAAACGACATCGCCGCCGCATAACCAAAATCGAAGAAGCGAAACGCCGTGCGATAGATATACAGACTGACGGTCTCAGTGCCGAAACCGGGCCCGCCTTCCGTCAGGATGAAAATCTGGTCGAAGACGCGCAGTAGATCCATCGTCCGCAGAAGCAGGACGATCAGGATTGCGGGT